>WSMP01000055.1 GCA_013316495.1 Angelakisella sp. | reverse complement strand
TCTGAAACAGCATGGCTTCTGCCGTTCCGGGGGTCTCCAGCCGCTGGCGCATCTTGGCAAAGCGCCCGATGGCAACGACCAGCCCCCGCGCTGCCGGGTGCTGCTGTACAAAATCCCGCAACGGCCCAGGGACGTTTCCCCCAGTGTAAACGGTGTATTGCTTCGCTATCCCCTTTACAGAGGGGCCGCAGTAGACACAGGGGTCGGGGAAGGTGATCTCCCGTTCCATGTTCTGCTCCTGCTTGGCACCTTCCATAGCCTCCATGGTTTCCTGGGCCACGGTTTCCTTTCTTCCTTTCATTTTTACAGCATCCTTTCTAACTCTGTGTCCTGGGTCATCGCCGGTGCGGTGCAGAGGAGAGTACAAGCCCCAAAGTAGTATGGATGTGTGTCATCCTGCTGCAAGGCCCAAGCGATGGGTTTCAGAATAGTAAAAGCACCCCCAAAGTAGGGAGCGCTGCAAACTCGCTGGACAATATCCTCTTTGATATTTGCCACATCCCTGAATCCTTCCCGGTTTTTCCCGTTGTCGTAGGTGCAGATAATGAGGCTAAATTCCACCGTTTGTGGACTGTCATCGTCTTTGATGCTCCCTCCGGTCATCCGTACCACAATGTAGGGGGAGTTTGCTATATCGGTGTCCACGTCCTCGTCATCGTTCTCCGGTATTGGGAGGTCCTGCTGAAAGAATTGGAGGGGCTTTCGCCCTTCCTGCCCGCTGTACTTTTTCCCCTCAAACAACTCCTTCAACATTTCCACCAGGGCGTCGTGGCAAAGCTGGGCGGTTCTTCCAACGCCCTCCTTCTTTACCGCCTCCATATAGTTCTTCATCCGCTGTCTCCTCCAATATCAGCCCCTCCCCGCCTTGGCCTTGGCGATCAGCTTTTCCACTTGGCTATCCAGCCGGTCCAGGAGGTATGCTTCAACCTCCGGCTCTACATACGGCCAAATAGTGCTGTGCATAGCGGTGGCGCTGGGGCTTCCCAGCGTTACCAGTTTTTCTACCTTACCCTCCCGGTTCCTCCACCTGGGGGCGCCGCTCTTGGTGGTGGTGTGGCTGCTGCTGGAGCCGATGACACGCTGTACCATTCCAACATGGCCGCTGGCAAATTCGGCAAGAAAAGCCTTTGCCCGGCCAGTGGTTCCGGGGAGCGGTTTCATCTCCTCCGCTTTGAGGACCTTTCCCCTCCAAACGCTGGGGCCTTTCCTCCAATTCCTGCCTGTAAAGTGGGTTGGGACCGGCGGGCTGGTTTGGAAGTACCCCAGGTCATTCCGAAAGCTGCTAATACGTAATTCTGCCAAAAGGCTTCGGTTGGTGGCTTTCTTCCGCTGTACCAGGTCCTTTAAGTGCCGCTGGCCCGCCGTATTGACAGCGTATCGGGCTTTGGCCCTGGCAATCATCAGTTTACGGGCTTCCCTGGCCGTGGCGTTGATGGCGACTTTGGCCGCCGCCGGGGTCTTTTGCCGCAGGTCTCCCAGCGCCCTTTCCACCGTGTCCAGCCCCGCCAAGGTGATGGTCAAGTTTCCCCGGTTGTAGGTTACATTACTCACTGCCTTGTCCTCTCTAAGGTCATACGGTAAATCCCGCTTTCCTCCTCACAGGCTTTGATGGAGTAGGCGCGCTTCTTGTCAATGACCAGTTGCTTTCCCACCTTCGGCTTTGGCCCGTAGTCCTTCACCTGGATATACAGGATGGAGAAAGCGGTATAAAGCCCGGTGTCGAAGTTCTGCTTTGCCCCCGCCTCCCAGTGGGAGTTGTGTTCTTTGAGGGTGGCTTCCCGAAGAACCACCAATACATCCTTCCCGTCAATGTTGTGTATCTCTGCGTGTTCGTCCTCGCAGAAAAACACATCTGGAATATCCTTCGCAGCATAATCCTTGAAGGTTGGCAAAAACTCCTCCGGCTCCTCGTTGCCATAGTGCTGCTTTAAGTCTACAACGTCGAACAGCGCCATTTTCATCCTCTCCTCTGGAAAAGCCCCCGCCCGGTTTGGGGCGGGGGGGACAGGCTCGCTATCAGCAGACGGTGGCAACCAGCCAGCTATCCACCTTGTCGGGGATGGGCAGGGGATTGGCCTGGAGTTCCAGGAAGCGGCGGTCCGGGTGGTGCTCCACATAGCTGCGGAACAGGCGGGTGCCTTCCGCTGTAACCCACAGCCCGGTTTTGTCGTCGATGTAGGTGTTTCTGCCGTAGGCCATGACAAAGTTGGGGACACTGGAAATCAGGATCACCTTGTTATCCGGCACAAGGGGATTTGTCGCCGGTTTTGCTGGGTCTGTCCAATCATCGTAGTACACCTCGGCATAGGTGTAGATGTCCACATTGGGCTTGTTAAGGTGTCCAATATACCGCACACCATTGGGCAGGTTTTTGGGGGAGATAAGCCCCATCTCCACCCGTCTGTTGTCCAGCGCCTTCATCACCGCCTCGTCGGCCAGGAAGGCGCGCAGGGCGGCCTTCCCCATGATGACGGTGTCCACATTGGCAAATCCCTCGGTCAGCACCTTGTCTGTCCAGTCCTCCAGGTTGTCCAGGATTTTTGCGGATGCCTTACCCCACTGGGCGGTCCCGGTCAGTTCGACCTTATTACTGAATCCGAAATCCACCGTCTCGTTGACACCTTCACCAACTACGGGGATGGCGCCGTTTACGATGGCCTGGACACACATCCATTCCTCCCGGCGGGTCACGGCATCATTGAGCCGCTGGTAATCCGCCACGATCCGTTCCGCCGCCCGCTGCGCCGGTGTTTTGCCGCTGTACATACTCTCTCCGGGCTGCCGTTCCATCAGCATATCTGCCGTGGTGATGTCCGCCGGATTTACCATAGGCGGTTTGTAGCTTCTGGTTTCGTAGCCGCTTGCCGGGATGACCTTGCCGCCCGTCCGGGGATGCACAAAGGCCGCCATTCTCCGGTCGCCTTTTACCAGGTCGATGTCCACCCGCTCGGTGGCAAAGGTCTGGATATTGGTGAAGAAAGTGTCCCGGAAGTAGGTATGGACAGGCGGGGCCAGCCGCACCACTTCCGCAAGGTATCTGGGGGCGTAAATGTTTACTTCGTTTGGCATGATTCTTTTTCCTCCTTACATCAAGAAAATTCCGATGTTCCGCAAGGGGACCTCCACATCGGCGGCGGTTACGCCCTCCGTGAGGGCCAGGCTGTCCGCAAAATACTCCCCGGACAGGTACACCACGGTCTCTTCCTCCGCAACAGCAGCCTCCGGCAGAAGGCCGTATACACTGGCGGCGGTGGCCTTGGTCACTGCCGCCAGTTTCCCATCCCCATCCAGGGTGACAGGGGAATGGGCGGGGATGTCTGCCCCGGCCACTTTGACCGCCTTAGCAATCCTGATGGTCGCCCCTGCGATGAAATACTCCGGGGTGGTGCCAAAATCTTTTCTTGCCAAATCCATGCCCATGGTCTTTTCCTCCTTTACTTCTGCGGCTGGGCAACGTTTCTAATCGCCGCCATCATTTCATCGTCGATCTTGTCCCCGCCTTTGGGCGGCGTGGTCTGTCCAACATTTCCCAAGGGCCCCGCGTCCTCCTCGGCATTTTTCAGCCAGGCTTCGCCCTGGGCCTTCATCCGCTTCACGGCGGCCTTGGCGTACTCGGCGGCAGCCACGGGTTTTTCAAACTTCGCTTCCGTTGCCATCTCCTCACTGCCGGGCAAGGCCATTTCCTCAATGTCCCGGATACGCTGGCGCTCGGCATTGGTCGCCCGCTCCGCCGCTTCTTGCTCGATTTGGTCAACCAGCGCAGGGTATGCTTTCCGCAGGTCCTCCACGTTCTTGATCTCCACTTCTGTTTCCTCCTTTTTGGTCTGTGTATTTTCAAAACCGCTGGCGGCGGGGGGCGCCGCCAGGCTGTCCTGCAAAAAACCTGGGGCCGCCTCGAAGGGCAGCCCCATACTCACGCTATTGACAAACAGCACGCCATTACGGTTTTCCACCGCGGCGTGCTGGTTATCATCGTGGGTCAATTCATCTACAAAACCATTTTCCTTTGCCTGGGGGCCTGTCCACCAGCTTGTGGCATCCATCCACCCGGACACTTCTTCCTTCTCTCTGCCCGTCTTTTTGGCATACAGGGTGACGATGTTTTCCCGGACAGTGGCAAGAGCGGAAATATACTCGTTCATTTTTACGGCATCCAGGTAGCCGCAAATCCCCATCTTGACCGGGTGGACCATGTATGTGCTGTCATTGGCGGCAACCACCTTGTTGCAGTGACAGGCAACAACCGTGGCCGCCGAAGCGCAGAGCCCATCGATTTGTGCCGTTACCATCGCCGGGTGCTGCTCCAGCAGGTTCCCGATGGTCTGTGCGGCGAACACATCCCCCCCGCCGCTGTTGATCCTGACGATAATCTCACTGACTGCCCCCAGCCCATCCAGGTCCTTTGCAAACTGTTTCGGCGTTACCTCGTCATCCCACCAGCTGGTGTCGGAGATGTTCCCGTAAAGAAGCAGTTCCGCCTTTTTCCCACCCGCCAAATTGCGAAACTGCCAGAATACTTTAGGCATTGTTGTTTCCTCCTGTCCTTTCTGCCGCCTGTTGTGGCGGGTTTATGATCTCGTCCACCTCCCGCTTTTGTTTGGCTTCAATGGCCCGCTGCCGGATGTTCCGTGTGTAGTCTCCGCCGGTCATCTGGGCCGTTTCTTCCTGGGCTGTGGAGAATCCGGCAGCCACCCGCTTTTCCGCCGCTGTAACCTCCTGTACCGGGTTGAGGTTGGTTCTTGCCGGTCCGTTCCAGACACACCCGGTATACGCCTTTCGGATGGCCGGGTCACTGAAAAAACCAGGGGCCCTGATCCGGCCTCTGGCTACTGCTTCGGCAAACCATTCCTCATAGATCGGCTGGCAGAAGTCCGACACGAACCAATCCCGCTGCATACTGCAAGTGCGCCAAAACTCGTTAAGCGCCCCCCTGGCGGCGGAGTATGTTGTCGTAAATTGCTTTAATAAAACCTCTGGGGGTATCTCAAGGGCCGCCCCGATTTGCTTTATCATAGCGTGTACAAAAACATCGTACCCGGTGTTGGGATGTTTCGGGTCCGCAAACTCCACCTTCTCGCCTGGGTTCAAGTCGATGATCGCCCCTGTCGCCATTTCGATGGTCGTTTGGTCCTGGTCGTCAACACGTTCCCCATCCCGCACTATCTCCCCCGT
Organism: Angelakisella sp.; assembly: GCA_013316495.1. Lineage (GTDB taxonomy): Bacteria > Bacillota > Clostridia > Oscillospirales > Ruminococcaceae > Angelakisella. The sequence continues at coordinate 4,583 of WSMP01000055.1, read as the reverse complement.
TGGTCTGCTGTCGGTTGGCCCTGCGGGTTCGATAAACACGGTAAACATGGCAGAGATAACCGCCGCCATGATTTCCGCATCGGTATATCGGCCCAGTTGCTTGATGGCTTCCAGTACCGGGGCCAGCAGGGGAACGCCCCGCAGCTGCCCCGCCCGTTCCCGGACCATCATGTGCAGAACATTCCGCCGCCCGGTCTTGCCGTGTGCCTCCACCCGGTCCCACCGGAGCGCCCCGTTCTGGTTGGCAAGGCTCGCCAGGGGGTGGCGGTTGCATATCCAGTAGGCCAGCACTTCACCGTCCTCGCCGGTCTCTACTCCCTGTATGATGCTTTGCACCCTCGCCCCGTTTACCTCCATGGGGAAAAGGCGATCCTGGAGGTCAGGGCTGCACACCCGGTCCGCCTCGATCAGTCGGACGCAAAGCTGGTACGGCTGCCCCTCCCGCTTTTTCATGGGCAGCAGGGCGATGGTGTCTCCGTTCATCAGGTAGCTTAGAAAGGCCAACTGCTGCAACTGGTAGAAGTTGTCCACACGGTCCGCGTCACAGGTGGGGGTGTCCGCCCACAGGTCAAACTCCCGGACGATCTGCGCCTGTAATGCCTGGACCTGTTCATCATTTAGCTTCAAGTATTCGGCGTCGATGGAAGGGGCCGGAATAAGCCCTCCGGCCACCACATTGGTCCGCATCGTTTTGAGGGAGGCGGTGGCCACAGGGACACCCATATAGGCGTCCCGGCTTCTCTGCCGGAGAACATCTATGTTGTCCTCGATGTCCTCCTTGGAACTGCCGCCGAAGTAGTCCCATCCGCGCAGACTTTTCTTTGTGACATTGGCCCCGTAGTTTCCGTAGCCGCTGTTCAGAAAGCGCAGAGCGTTCCGGGCGGCGGCCCGCCGCAGACCCGCTTGCGGGTTGACCACAGAAATGGCCCGGTCCAGCAGGCCGGAGAAACCGTTTCCCGTTATGCGCCTCCCTGTTGTACGCTCCTCTGTCATGGGCTTCCCCCCTTATACATCACGGGGCAGAAGCCGATACACTCGGTTCCTGCCGCCCCGCTTTTCCGCTGCCTCGGCCTCCGCCAGCTTCCCGCCCCAAAACTCGATCTGTTCTCGAATCTGTTTGAGGTCCGCCCTGGTCAAGGAGCGGTCCCCGATCTGGTAGCGCTGGCCGGTGGCTACCCGTTCCTCGGCATCCAGCCAAAGAGCCAGCTTTTGCTTGCACACTTCTTTACTGAAAATTGCCATTATCCAATCCCTCCTGTGATCCTGCGGCGTCCTCTGCGCCGCTGTGTAGTCTGCCGCCCGGATTCTGCCCCTGGCGGCCGCAAAACAGGGTTTACGATTTCCAGGGCGGCGGTGGCGTAGTTTCGCAGGTCCAGCGGCTCGTTGCGCTTATGCGCCCGGTCTTTGACTTCCCACACAATAACGCTGCGCCCCTTTCTCCACCGGATCACCTGGCGTTCGCTGGTCAGTCCGATGAAGTAGTCCTCGTTGTACCCGGCCTCCTCGTTCAGTGGGAAGTGGCAGTAGTTCGGCCCCGCTTTTTTTGGGTTTTGATGCCGGAGGCGCTGGTACAGCAGGGCTTTTCCTGCATCCACCCCAATGATGAACAGCGGGACCTTGGCCCGGTTGTTGGTGGTTGGGTTACTGATATAGGGGACCTCTGCGCCGCCCCTGCCCTTGATGGCAAGGATACGCCGGTCCCACCGGTCCTTGCAGAAACGGTACACCTTATCCGCATGGTGTCCGCCGCTGTCCATACAGGCGGCCATCAGATACAAGGCGGTCCCATCCTTCTTGTGAAAAGGCGTCTGGAGAAAAGCGTCCAGGTCCTCCCACACCTGTTCTTTCAGCAGGTCGCCGTATATCTTCTGGTAGCGGATGCCCCAGCTTTCTTTGCCCGCGCCCCAGCCGACGATTTCTACCTCAAAGCGGTCATCCTGTACATCAATCCCGGCAGTTAGGACAAGTACGCCCTCCGGGACCTCCGCCTCGTAGACCTCCCGGCGGCTCACCAGTTCCTCGGATTCTAACTGCGTTCCCGGCTCCTCCCAGGGTTCCCCCAGTTCGGTGTTGACCCAGGTTTTCATTTCCTCCGGGTTGCCTTCGTCCAGGGCTTTCTTGGCGGAAAGGAATTTCTGCACGATCTCCTTCCAGCCGCAAAAGGTGGAGGCCAGGGTATTCAGATGGAATCCCCTGGCCTCCGCGCCTGGATTTGCCGCAACGAAACACCCGTATTTACCTTGTGCCTTCCACTCGTATTCTCCGAAAAGCTGCCCGCACCGTTCGCATTTGTAAAAGACATCCCCTCCGGGATTTTCCTTATCAAATTTCACATTGGCCCACACCAGGGGTTGAAGGTGTCCGCAGCCTGGGCAGGGGACATGCCACTCCTCCTGTGTACTTTCCTCGTACTCCTTGGCGATCCGGCTTACCCCCTTATTGCCGGGGGTGCTTACCACCACCGTCTTTTTGTCCCAAAAGGTAGTCTGCCGCTTCTGCGCCAGTAGAAGGGGGTCCCCCTCGGTTCCGGCGCTCCCCGGATAGCGGTCTACCTCATCCGCCAGCAGCACCTTGATAGGGCGGCTGGCAAGGCTGGCGGGGCTGTTCGCCCCAACAATGGTGATATGTCCTCCGGGGAAATTCTTTTTCAGGATGGTATTTCCGGCATACCGGCTTTTTGTGTCCACCAGGTCCCGCAATACCGGGGTGTCCCGGAGCATGGGGGCAAGGCGGTCCTTGGAAAAGGTCTGCCCCATGTCAAGGGTCGGCTGCATATTCATAATGGGCGCCGGCGCGTATTTCATATAGTAGCCAATGGCGTTGAGGATGATGTCGGTCTTTCCGATCTGCGCCGCACTCTTAATTACTACCTTTGGGATATGAGGGTCCCCAATGGCGTCCATGATCTCCCGCTGGTAGGGCGCTTTGCCGGTATGCCACCGCCCCGGCTCCGCGCTGCTTTCTGGGCTTAACATCCGGTATTTGTCCGCCCACTGGGAAAGGGTCAACCGGGGCGGCGGCTTCAGAACCTCCGCACACCTGGCAAACAGCGCAACCGCTTCTTTGGAAATGTTAATGATCTTCGCCGGCTTCTCCCGTTTTGTTCTTGTCCGCATCCTTGATCTCCTCCAGCAGTTTCCGGTAATCGGTGAGTTCTTCCAGGGCTTCATAGACTTCCTGCTTCAAAGCGTCTAAGATCGCCGCCTGATCCCCAGCCATCTTTGACAGTACAGGAGCCAGCTTTGCAGGCATAGCAAGGAACCGGCTGCGGATATTGTGGTTCATGGTCCGCAGTCCTTTTTCGATCTCGTCCACTTCCAAAAATTCCCACCGGAGGCGGGCGTTTTCCATCTCCGCCGCCTCCCGCTTTGCTTTGGTCAGTTTTGCCCGTTCCTCGTTCAGGTCGTTGCTCCCTTTCCGCAGATAGGTGATGTACCTGGACACCGTGGGCCGCAGGGCGTAAAGTCCTGGCCGGGCCTCTGAAATTACCCCCTCGTCCCGCAGTTGCCGTACCCGGCGCTCGGTCAACCCCAACCATTCTGCGATAGCTTTACTGGTGTACAGTGTCATTCTTCCAGCTCCTCCTCCTGGCTTTCTACTTCTACCGTCCCGGTTGCCCGCATCCGCATGATCTCCAGCCGCTCACGCTCCAATTCAATCCTCCGGTCGCTTTCCTCCAAGGCCCGCAGGCTGTCCGCCACTTTGGCGATCCGGCCCTGTACTTTATATAGGGCCTCCTGTAGTGCCATGATCCGCCGGTATGGACTGTCCTTCTGGTACATCCCGATGTTCTGTTTTGCACCGTCTTTGCTTCCCTGCGGACCCCGCATATCCAACAGCCCGCTGATATACAATTCATCCTCCGAGGCGGCCTCGTAGTCCGCTATCTTCGCCAGGATTTTATGCTCCCGGAATTTCAAAATCTTCATCTCGTGTTCCAGGATTTCCCGACTTCCCAGGGGCGTTTGTGCCACCAGGTTCTTTTCCGCAGCGGTAAGCATATCAAAAAAGACAGCGCTGTACGCTCCGTCTTTTTCTGCGTTTTTGTTTCCCTTCGGCGCTCCTTTATGGCTGCCCGCCGCATTTCTCTTTCCGGCACTGTTCCGGTTCCCTGGCTGCCCGCCCCGCTTTTTGGGGGGCAAGGCTTCTTCCCATTTGTCTGCCGCCTTCCAATTCCGCAAGGTTTGATAGCTGATCCCCAGTTCCCTGGCAAGGTCCCGGAGGTTCACCTTTTCTCCTCTGCTTCTGCGGGCGATGTAATCAGCCTTGGCGGTATCCCGGCGGTCGCTCCGCTTCGGCATTCTAAACCCCCGTTCCTTCCACACTAATAACAATGCCCGCGGCATCTCTGCCACGGGCTCATTTTTACACAATACAATTTTAACTCCAAAAACCTGCCACAGTTGTCCAGTCACAAAATTTTTACAAATTCCCCCCTCCTTTTTTCGGTCCAGGGCCAGGGGAAGGCGAAAAAATTTTCTCATACCTACAAATATTTTGCGCTTCCGAACCCGTACTATTTATATTTGCGGCGCGGAGCGTCGGCCTTGCGGGTTACAGTTGAAGCAATCTTTTAGCCCTGT
>WSMP01000054.1 GCA_013316495.1 Angelakisella sp. | reverse complement strand
CCTTTTGGGCGGGGGGGGGCCTTTTGGGGCGGCCTGTAAAATCCTGCATTCTGGTTTGAGAGAATCCGCCAGGACTTGCAGATTTTCCAGCCTTTCCGGCATATGTTTATGGAAGAAAGGAGTGGAAATCTATGTATCTCAGCCTTGTGTGGGCCGCCCTTTGCAACCTTCTTTACTTTGCCCTCCATGTCACCTATTCCGGGAGCTTCCCCAAACCCCTCACCCCCCGCCAGGAGCGGGAGTGTTTGGAGAAGATACGGCAGGGGGACCTGGCGGCCAAAAATATGCTTATTGAGCACAATCTGCGGCTGGTGGCGCACATTGTCAAAAAGTATTACGCCATTTCCGGGGAGCAGGAGGACCTTATTTCCATTGGGACCATCGGGCTTATTAAAGCGGCGTCCACCTTCGACTATGAGAAGTCGAAAAAATTCTCCACCTATGCAAGCAAGTGCATCGAGAACGAGGTTTTGATGCACTTTCGCTCCCGCCGCAAGAGCGCCTCGGATGTGAGCCTCAGCGAGCCGGTGGACACCGACCGGGAGGGGAACAGCCTTACCCTGATGGATATTATGAGCGAGGAAATCGACATGGTGGGGCAGATTGACCTTCAGCTGAAATCCGCCCAGCTGCGGCAATACATCGAATCCTTCCTGGACGATAGGGAGCGGGAGATTATCGCCTTGCGGTACGGCCTGGGAGGGCGGCGGCCCCTGACCCAGCGGGAGGTGGCAAAACGCCTTGGCATCTCCCGCAGCTATGTCAGCCGTATTGAAAAAAAGGCGGTGGAGGTGCTGCGCTGGCAGTTCATGTCCAGCTCCCCTGGGGAGTTTGGGGAGCACAGCGGGGGATAGAAGAGAGGGGAGTGTCCAACCCCCGTAGTTTTTTGCGGTCTCAAAAACATCCCACTGGGATGTTTTTGATGGGCCGCCAGAGCGGGGCGGAAGACTTCCTTCTTTCTTTTTGTATCGCAAAAAGAAAGAAGCAAAGAAAAGGCTCCCTCCGGAAAGAGTTCCGCCTTCTGCGAAAGGCGGCCGGGGCTCTGCCCCTGGACCCCGCCACCCTTTGAAAAGGGTGGACGGAAACTTTACCGGTTTCCTGGACACTCCCCCAAAGATACCCCTTGACAGCGCCGGGGCTCCTATGCTATGCTGTTTTACATCCACATAAAGTCAGGAGTTGGGAATTTGAGAAAGTAATTTGTTCCAAAAACGGTACGCAGCCGGTAGGTTGGGTTTTGTCCCGGCCTTTTTTCCGGCGTGCCGCAGATTCGGAGCAAATGGCTTTCCCAGGTTCCCGGCTTTTTTTCTGTCCTCGCTCTTTGACAGTGGCTCTATCCACGGCTAAGGAAGGGGCGGACAGCCAGCTGCCGGGAGGGAACTCTGCGGCAGTTTTTTGTTGTTTGGGGCGGTTTTCTTGCCGCCCCAGGGAGGTATCTGCCATGTCTCAAATATCCATCCAAAACCTTTCCTTTACCTACCCAGGCTCCTATCTGCCGGTGTTCCAGGGGCTGTCCCTTTCCCTGGATACCTGGTGGAGGCTGGGGCTGGTGGGGCGCAATGGCCGGGGGAAAACCACCTTGCTCCGGCTTCTGTCCGGGGAGCTGGCCCCAGATGGCGGCTCCACCCTTCTCTGTCCCGCAGCCACCGATTATTTCCCCTTCCAGGTGCCGGATGAAAGCCTTCCCGCTTTGGAGGCGGCCCAGGAGGCGGTGGCGCCCTTCCGGGCCATGGAGGCGGAGATGGAACGCCTGATTGAAGAGGGGAGCCAAGAGGCCCTCCAGCGGTACGGGGATGTGCAGGAGCAGTACCAGGAAGCGGGGGGCTATGTCATCCAGGAGCTGCTCCGGCGGGAAGCCGGCAAGCTGGAAATTCGGGAGGGGGCGCTGGAGCGGCCCTTTTCCAGCCTCTCCCCAGGGGAGCGGGTAAAGCTGCTGCTGGCGGTGCTCCTGCTGCGTCCCAGCCGGTTCCTGCTGATTGACGAGCCCACCAGCCACCTGGATGTCCGGGGCCGCCGAGTGGTGGGGGAGTACCTGGCCCAGGGGGGCAAGGGCTTCCTGCTGGTGAGCCACGACAGAGACTTTTTGGACGCCGCCACCGACCACACCCTGGCCCTGAACCGGACCAGCGTCCAGCTGCTCCAGGGGAATTACTCGGTTTGGGAGGGGGAGAAAGAGCGCCAGGATGCCCTGGAGCTGGCCCGGCGGGAAAAGCTGGTGCGGGAGGTATCCCGCCTGGAGGAGGCAGCCCGGCGGACCTCCGGCTGGTCGGACGCCCTGGAATCCACCAAAAAAGGGCTGGGCCAGGACAGCGCCAGCGGCCTGCGTCCCGACCGGGGGCACATTGGGGCCAAGTCCGCCCGGATGATGAAACGGGCCAAGGCCATCGACGCCCGCCGCCAGGATGCGTTGGAAGAGAAAAAAACTCTCCTGAAGGATTTGGAGGAGACCGAGACGCTGAAGCTCCATATCCTGCCTGCCCGGCGGAGCCTTTTGCTCCGGGCGGACGGCCTTTCGGCGGATTATGGCACCGGGCCGGTTTTCCCGCCGGTTTCCTTCCAGCTGGCGCCAGGGGAGCGGCTGGCCCTTACCGGGCCCAACGGCTGCGGAAAATCCACCCTCCTGGGGCTTCTGCGGGGTGCTAGCATCCCCCACACCGGGGAGCTTTGGCTTCCTGGGGAGCTGGTGATTTCCCACCTGCCCCAGGATTGCTCCGGCCTTTCCGGTTCCCTGGAGGATTACACCAAGGCCCAGGGGGTGGATGGGGACCTGCTGCGGGCCATCCTGCGCAAGCTGGATTTCCCGCGGGAGCTGCTGGCCCTGCCCATGGAGGGCTACAGCCAGGGCCAGAAGAAAAAAGCCGCCCTGGCCGCCAGCCTGGCCCGTCCCGCTCATCTTTTCCTGTGGGACGAGCCCCTCAATTACATCGACCTTCTTTCCCGCCGCCAGCTGGAGGAGCTTCTTCGTACCGCCGCCCCGGCCATGGTGCTGGTGGAGCACGACAGACGTTTTGTCCGGCAGGTGGCTACCAAGGAGCTGGCCCTGGGCCAGGGATAGGGGAGAGGCGGCGGCATGAAAATTTCTGGAGGGGCTGGAAATTTTAGAACAAGCTGATATACTATATAAGCAGTAAGATTTATCTGGAGGACGGCTATGGTATTCAGCAGTATCTTGTTTCTGTTTCGCTTCTTCCCGGTGGCGATGGCGGTCTATTATCTGGCCCCCCGCCGGTATAAAAATCTGGTGCTTCTAATCGAAAGCCTGATTTTCTACTCCTGGGGGGAGGTGCGGTATTTTCCCATTATGGTGGCCTCCATTCTGGTGGACTACATCGCCAGCAACGGCATCCAGAAGCACCGGGGGAATAAAACCGCCTGCCGGGCCTTTCTCACCCTTTCGGTGGTCTTCAATTTGGGGATGCTGGGCTTCTTCAAGTACACCAACTTTCTTTTAGGGAACCTGGGGTCGCTGACAGGGCTTTCCCTCCCCACCCTCTCCCTCACCCTGCCCTTGGGCATCAGCTTTTACACCTTCCAAACGATGTCCTATACCATCGACGTCTACCGGGGGAAGGTTCCGGCGGAAAAAAATATCATCGACTTTGGCGCCTTTGTGGTGCTCTTCCCCCAGCTTATCGCCGGGCCCATCGTCCGGTACACCGATGTGAACCGGGAGCTGAAAAGCCGCGTTATCACCCTGGCGGATGTCCAGGAGGGCATTGATATCTTCATCCGGGGATTGGGACGGAAGGTTCTTATTGCCAACAACATCGGCGCCCTTTGGACCGAGGTTTCCGCCATGAACTTTGACGCCATCTCCACCCCCCTGGCCTGGCTGGGCATCCTGGCCTACACCTTTCAGATTTACTTCGATTTCTCCGGCTATTCCCAGATGGCTATTGGTCTGGGGCGGATGCTGGGCTTTCGTTTCCCCCAGAACTTTAACGACCCTTACATCGCCAAAAGCGTCACCAGCTTTTGGCGGCGGTGGCATATGACCCTGGGCTCCTGGTTCCGGGAATACCTTTATATCCCCCTGGGGGGCAACCGCTGTACCTTCCCCCGCCAGGTCTTTAATCTCTTTGTGGTGTGGGCCGCCACCGGCCTGTGGCATGGGGCCAGCTGGAACTTCGTGCTGTGGGGGCTTTATTTCTTCGTCTTCCTGGTGCTGGAAAAGCTCTTTCTCCTTTCCCATCTGGAAAAGAGCCGTCTTTTGGGCCATGTCTACCTGCTCTTTTTGGTGGTGATCAGCTGGGCCATCTTCGCCATCACCGACTTTGCCGCCCTGGGGCGTTTCCTCACCGCCATGTTCTCCTTCCGGGCCGGGGGCGAGTGGGTCTACTACCTGCGCAACTACGGCGTCACCTTTCTGCTGGCGGCGGTCCTTTCCACCCCCCTCCTGGCACAGCTGGAGGCCCGGTGGGGCAGGCGGCTGGGATGGCTGAAAAATCTCAGCCTGCTGGTGGTGCTCATCGCCAGCATCGCCTACCTGGAGGACGCCACCTATAACCCCTTCCTCTACTTCAGATTTTAATGAAAGGAGCGTGTACCCCATGAAGCTGAAAAAATTTTTGCGGGAGTACCCCCTCCTGCTGCTCTTCGCCCTGGTGATGGGAGGACTGTTTCTTCTGGACCTCTGCTTTACCAGCAACCCCTACAGCGAGCTGGAAAACCGCAAGCTGAAGCAAAAGCCCGTCTTCTCCCTGGAATCCCTGGTGGAAAACCGCTACACCAAGGAGTACGAGGAATACATCAACGACCAGTTTGTGGGCCGGGACCAGTGGATTACCCTAAAGTCGGTCTTTGAATCCGCCCTGGGCAAGACGGAAAACAACGGGGTGGTGTACGGGGCGGACCGGTACATCTATAACAAGCTCCTGGATCCCGCCCTGGGGGAGAACCGCCAGAACGGCGCCGGTTTTGGGGGGGATGGCTCGGATACGCCCGCCCTGCCGGTGGTAAACGCCGCCCAGCTGGGGCGCAACATCGGTTTTCTGAATACCTTTGCCGTCACCTATCCGGGGCATATTACCGCCGCCATCGCCCCCAATTCCTACGGTATCCGGCCGGAGGGCCTGCCGGCGGGGCTCCCCAACGTGGAGCAGCAGGGGGCAATCGGGGCGCTGTACCGCCAGTTTACAGGGGATGACCTTTCCACCCTGGACCTAGTGACCCCCTTGCGGGAGGCGGCAAAGGAGCGGCAGGTCTCCTACCGCACCGACCACCACTGGACCACAGAGGGGGCCTGGGTGGGCTACCGGGCCTACTGCGAATCCCGCAACCTCCCTTACGTCACCCTGGAGGAGCTGGCCCCCCTGCGTCGGGAGGAGCCGGGCTTTTTGGGCACCTACTACAACAAAAGCAAGAACTTTAACGCCCTGCCGGATACCCTGGTGTGGTATGATATCCCGGTGGAGGATGTGACCATCGACGGGGAGCGCACCGTCCTCCAGACGGACGGCTCGCGGGCGGAGGTCACCGGCCTTTACCAGCTGGAAAAGCTCCAGACACGGGATAAATATGCCGCCTTCCTCTACGGCAATAATGGACTTACCGTTATAAAGAGCGGGAACAACAAGGCCCATCGGGAGGGGGAGACCAGCCGGGTGCTGCTGGTGAAGGACAGCTACGGCAACTGCCTGGCCCCCTTCCTCACCTACAGCTACGATGAGGTGTGGGTGGCGGACCTGCGGAACATGACCTTCAAGGTCAGCGAGGTCCTGGCGGAAAACCAGTTTGATGATGTGCTGATTCTCTATAACTTCGACACCTTCCAGGAGGATCGCAACTTCTCCCGCATCACCTATTAGCTGGGCCGGGCCGGCCGGCTCCCAGACGGGAGGATGCGTTATGACAACGAGAGAGAATGTGCTCCGGTACGCCCTGGAGCAGTTTGGGACCCAGCCGGAGTACCTCTGGCCCAAATCCCCAAACGATGGGGTGCTGCGGCACCAAAGCGGCGCCAAATGGTACGGCGTCCTGATGAATCTCCCCCGCCAGAGGCTGGGAATCCCCGGCGAGGGGACGGTGGATATCCTGAACCTGAAGTGCGGCCCGGTGCTGCTGGGCTCCCTTCTGGGAAAGGAGGGCTACCTTCCCGCCTACCATATGAGCAAGGGGAACTGGGTGAGCATCCGCCTGGACGGCACAGTGCCGGAGGAGGATATCTTCTGGCTGCTGGGCATTAGCTACGACCTCACCAGACCGAAAGGACGGAAAAAGCCATGAACGACACCGAGATGCAGCTTTCCACCAGCGGGCCGGGGATTGCCCTCTTTTCCCCAGGGATGACCACCGGCATCCCGGAGGGAAGCAACTTCCTGATGGAAGAATTTGTCCGCCCGGAGGACATCGGCCGCCATGTGCGGGCCGGGGATGTCACCGCCTTCTGCACCGGCAGCCCTGGGAACTACCACCTGCGCTTTTTGGGGGGCTACCCGGACGAGGAGACCGGCGGGGAATACCCGGTGGCTCTCCGCCTAGGGGTGGAGATTCGGGGCGGGGAGATTTGGGTCACCGATCTTTTTTGGCTTTCGGACTTCCCCAAAAGCTGCCCGCCGGACCAGGTGGTGAAGCTGCCGGACGGCTTCTACCATGTCACCGTCCTCACCCGGAAGCCGGAATCCGGCCGCTGGGGGGATGACCAGACCATCCTTATCTACCTCCAGCCCCTGCCGGAAATGCCCCAGCTGATGTGGCAGGGGGCGCCGCTGCTGCTCCCTTCGGAGGAATGGTGAATACCCAAAGGCAGAGGGGAAGAGGGGCGGAAAACAGCTTGACGATGAGATTGTACATAAAAAATAGACAGAGCAGCTGGTGTGTTGTTTTGTTTCTTCTGTGCCTGCTTGCCCGGTGTGTGGAATACTTTGGGCTTCGGACAGACCAAACGCTCCTTGGGGAAAATATTCTGCACAAGGTGTTTGGAATCGCCGCGCTGGCGGTGCTGCTAAAGATGGCAGGGCGCCCTTGGGACGATATCGGTTTCCGGAAGGAGCGCTGGATAGAAAACCTCCAAAAGGGCCTGCTCCTTGGGGGCCTTTGCTTCGCTGTCTCCTATGGGGTTGAGCTGGCGCTTCTTGCAGCCCAGGGTGTCCCTGCCCGGCTGGAGCTTTACGTCAGCGGATTCTCCCTAACCGGTGCCTCCGCCAAAAACCAGGAGACTACCTTCTTTCTTCTCTGCCTTTTTGTTAATCTTGTCAATGTGTGGATGGAGGAGGGCATCTTCCGGGGACTGTTTATCAAAGCGTTCGCTGCAAGATGGTCTTTTAGGGTGTCCAATCTGGTAGCCGCCGCTTTGTTTGGCGTGTGGCACCTGGTGATGCCACTAAGGAGCTACCTGGATGGCGAAATGACCTTTGGGGCGATGGTTGGAATGGGGTGCGGATACCTGGTTCTTTCGGGGCTGATGGGGGTGAAATGGGGCCTTCTTTACCGTGGGACAGGGAGCCTGTGGGCGGGAATTGGCGACCACCTGTTTAACAATACAATTGCGACCAATATGCTCCATGTGGTCACCGCAAACGGCGCCGATGAGTGGCAGATTCTCCGGGTCCTTCTGGCCCAGCTCCTGTCCTTCGGCCTTGTATGGATTTTGTACCGTCAAAAAGGGCGGCGGGAGAAAGCCTCCGGCGGTGGTTGATTTCTCCCCAAAGCTGTGTTATAGTAAAGCAACAAAGCAAATGAAAAAGGAGCTGCTGTGTCATGAACCCGACCCGTGAAAAAGCCTGGGAGCTTCTCACCCAGTACAACGAAAGCGATTCCCTGCAAAAGCACGCCCTGACGGTGGAGGGTGTAATGCGCCACTTTGCCGGCCTTTACCCTAGGGAGGACCCGGAGCTTTGGGGGGTGGTGGGGCTGCTCCACGACCTGGACTACGAAAAATACCCAGAGCAGCACTGTGTGAAGGAGCAGGAGATTCTCCGGGAGGCGGGAGCCGACGAGGTGATTATCCGGGCCACCGCCAGCCACGGCTACGGCCTCTGCTGCGACATTGAGCCCCAGTCCCAAATGGAAAGGGTGCTCTTCACCATTGACGAGCTTTCCGGCCTCATCACCGCCGCCGCCCTGATGCGCCCTTCCCACAGCGTTATGGACATGGAGCTGAAGAGCGTGAAAAAGAAGTTCAAGGACAAGCGCTTTGCTGCCGGGGTCAACCGGGAGGTGATACTCCAGGGGGCAGAACGCCTGGGGATGGACCTGGACACTGTTATCACCGAGACCATCAAGGGGATGCAGGAGGTGGCGGAGGCCATCGGTTTGGGGATGGCCCAGTAATCCGGTTGTCATCTCCCGAAAAAAAGCCTTGAGTTTTCCGGTGGAACTGTGTATAATAGGGAAGAGCCGGTCTGTGGCAGGGGCCGGCTCCCCAGCCAACCAAAGGATAGACAAGCAGGGGAATGCTTTGTGCCATGCGGTGAACCGGCCCTGTGCGACGCGGCGTCGTGAACCATGTCAGGCGGGGAACCGAGCAGCATTAAGCGATGTCCTGCGGGTGCCGCAGCAAGCCGGTTTCCGCATGGCAGAGGGTATTCCCTTCCTCCCCCCAATTGGGGGAGAGGGTGTCTGTCCTTTTTTGGTAGCCGATTATAAGGAGGTGGAGCGCCCCCATGTATCAGGCCCTTTACCGCAAGTGGCGGCCCCAGAGCTTTGAGGATATGGTGGGGCAGGAGCCCATCACCACCACCCTGAAAAACGAGATTCGCCAGGGCCGCCCCGCCCACGCCTATCTGCTGGTGGGCAGCCGGGGCACCGGCAAGACCAGCTGCGCCCGGCTTATTGCAAAGGCGGTGAACTGCCTTTCCCCACAGGACGGGAACCCCTGCGGGACGTGTGAAATCTGCCGGGGTATTGACAGCGAGGACATTCTGGATGTGGTGGAGATTGACGCCGCCAGCAACAACGGGGTGGACAGCATCCGGGACCTGCGGGAGGAGACCAACTTCCTCCCCAATATCGCCAAATACCGGGTTTACATCATGGATGAGGCCCATATGCTCTCCCAGGGGGCGGTGAATGCCCTCCTCAAGGTGCTGGAGGAGCCGCCGGAGCATGTCATCTTTATCCTGGCCACCACCGAGATTCAGAAGATGCTCCCCACTATCATCTCCCGGTGCCAGCGGTTCGATTTTCGCCGTATCCCCAGCGTGGCCATCGCCGGCCGCCTCGCCTATGTGGCGGGGGAGGAAGGCTTTTTGCTGGAGCCGGAGGCAGCGCAGCTTATCGGGCGGCTGGCCGACGGCGGGATGCGGGACGCCCTGTCCCTTCTGGACCTCTGCCGGGCCCACAGCCCGGAGGTGACGGTGCGCACCGTCAGCGAGGCGGCGGGGCTGGTGGCCCAGGATTATCTCTTTGACATCGCCGCAGGGGTGGCAAAGGGGGAGCTTTCCCAGGTGATAGATCTCATCGCCGCAGTGGGAGGGCAGGCGGTGGAGTACGACCGCCTTTGCTCCCAGCTGGCGGGGCACTTCCGAAATCTTCTGATGATTCACTCCTCCAAAAAGCCGGAGGAGCTTATCCTCTGCCTGCCGGAGACCCTGGAGCGTTACCGGCTCCAGGCAAAGGATTTTTCTCCGGCCCGGCTTATCCGCGCCGTCCGGGTCCTCCAGGAGGCCCAAAGCGCCATGAGCCGCACCTCCTCCCGGCGGGATGAGCTGGAGCTTGCGGCAATCCGCCTTTGCGACCCGCGGCTGGACCAATCCCCGGAGGCCCTGCTGGAGCGCATTGAGGGGCTGGAGGCAAAGCTCAATACCCTTCTGGCCCAGGGGCTGCCCGCCCCGACTGTCCCCCCGGAGGAGGCTTCCGC
>WSMP01000053.1 GCA_013316495.1 Angelakisella sp. | reverse complement strand
TTTGTGTATAATGGTAAAAGGCGCAGAAATTTTTCAATTTTTTGTTGACTTTTCAGCGTTTTTGTATTATTCTGTTTGTGTTAAGGGAAATCATGTATACACCATACAAGGTGGGCTCTTTAGAAGGACTGGAGGAATGAGCTGTGAGAACAATCCCAATCCCTTATTACACCGGCACCCTGGACCTCCACGTGGCGGAGGAAAACCTGAAGGCGGTGGTCACCGCCAAAATGCACCACTACAAGGCCGAAAAAGGCGAAGAGGAGCTGGTGCGGGAGGCCCTGGCAAACCCCATCGGTTCCCCCCGGCTCGCGGAGCTGGCAAAGGGAAAGAAACGGGTCACCCTGGTGACCAGCGACCACACACGGGCGGTGCCCAGTAAAATCACCCTCCCCATTCTTTTGGAGGAGATCCGGGCAGGCAGCCCGGAGGCGGAAATCACCATCCTTATTGCCACCGGCCTCCACCGGGCCACCACCCCGGAGGAGCAGCGGCGGATGTTCGGGGACGCCATTGTGGATAACGAGAAAATCGCCGTCAACGACGCCTTTAAGCCGGAGGACTTTGTACATATCTGCACCCTGCCCTCCGGGGCGGATTTTGAGGTAAACCGCTTGGCGGTGGAATGCGACCTGCTGGTGACCGAGGGCTTCATCGAGCCCCACTTCTTCGCCGGTTTTTCCGGTGGCCGCAAGAGCATCCTCCCCGGCATCTGCTCCGAGGTCACCGTCAACGAAAACCACTCCTACAAGGCCATCGCCAGCCCCTATTCGGCGGCAGGTGTTCTGGAAAAGAACCCCATCCACGAGGATATGGTGGCCGCCGCCCGCGCGGTGAACGTCCAATTCACCTTTAATGTGGCCCTGGACGGGGAAAAGAAAATCATCGCCGCCTTCTGCGGCGACCTGGTCCAGTCTCACGAAAAAGGGGTGGAGTTCATCCGCAGCCTTTCCCAGTGCCCCAGCATCACCGGGGATATCGTTATCACCTCCAACGGCGGCTACCCCCTGGACCAGAACCTCTACCAGTCCCCCAAGGCGGTTGCCACCGCCGAGGCCTGCGCCGGGGAGGACGGGGTTATCATCATGTGCTGCTCCTGCGCCGACGGCATGGGGGGCACCCACTTTGAAAAGCTCATCACCATGGGCACCGTGGAGGAAATCGACCAGTACCTCTCCAAGATACCCCCCAAGGAGACTATCCCGGAGCAGTGGTGCCCCCAAATCTACGCCCGCATCCTGAAAAAGCACCCGGTCATCCTGGTCACCACCTACCTCCCCCCCGGAGCAGGTGCGCCAGGCCAACATGATTCCCGCCGCCACCCCCGACGAGGCCCTGAAGCTGGCCTACGGGATGAAGGGGAAGGACGCCAGCGTGGTGGTCATCCCCGACGGGGTAGCGGTACTTGCGGTAAAGGAATAAAAGGAGGTCGATGAAAGATGGCTCTGAACCTGGCCCTGAAGGTGAGCGACCTGGATAACGTCGCCACCATCTTTGCAAACGGCATCACCGACGGCACCCAGGTGGAGGTGCGGGATAAGCGTGGAGAATCCTTCACCCTCACCGTCCACGGGGATGTCCCCTACGGCCATAAAATTGCCCTGACGGAAATTCACGTGGGGGAGCAGATCACCAAATACGGCGAGGAAATTGGCATCGCCACCCAGGAGATAAAGCCCGGCGACTACGTCCACGTCCACAACCTGGACAGCATGCGGGGCCGGGGCGACTGGCAGAAGGAGGGAAAGTGATATGAGCTACCAATTCATGGGCTTTCGCCGCCCCGACGGCCGGGTAGGCGCCCGGAACCTGGTGGGGGTCATCCCCAGCGTCACCTGCGCCAATGATGTGGCCCAGGCCATTGTCACCGAGGTCCAGGGCACTGTGGGCTATTTCCACCACCAGGGCTGCTGCCAGCTCCCCCCCGACCTGGACCGGGTCACCGAGACCCTCACCTCCCTGGGGCAGAGCCCCAACCTGGGGGCGGTTTTAATCGTCAGCCTGGGGTGCGAGGGCACCGACTTTGAAAAGATGTACAAAACCATCGAGGCCACCGGCAAGCCGGTGCGCATCATCGGCATCCAGGAGCTGGGGGGCGTTTCCAACGCCATCCAGAAGGGCATCGACCTGGCCCGCCAGCTGGTGATTGAAATTTCCGGCCAGCAGCGCCAGCCCGCCTCCATCGAGGAAGTGGTGATGGCCATAAAATGCGGCGCTTCGGATACCACCAGCGGTATGGCCTCCAACTGCGTCATCGGCTACATCGCCGATAAGCTGGTGGACCTGGGAGCCACCGTTATCTTCGGGGAGACCACCGAGTTCATCGGCGGCGAGCACCTGCTGGCCCGCCGGGCGGTGACCCCGGAGGTGGGACAGAAAATCTACGACATTGTAAACGCCATGGAGGCCCGCGCCAAATCCCTGGGCTGTGATATGAGAAAGGGCCAGCCCACCCCCGGCAACATCGCCGGCGGCCTTTCCTCCATCGAGGAAAAGACCCTGGGGGCCATTGTTAAATCCGGCACCCGCCCCATCCAGGGGGTGCTGGACTACCCGGAGCTGGTGACAGACCACAAGGGCCTGTGGATCAAGGACACCCCCGGCCGGGAGCCGGAGATTTTAACCGGCATGGCCGCCACCGGCGCCCAGTTTATGATGTTCTCCACCGGCCGGGGCGCCCCCCAGGGCTTCCCCTCCATGCCGGTTATCAAGGTCTGCGGCAACCCCAATACCTACGAGCGGATGAAGAACGACATGGATATCAATGCCGGCCTCATCATCACCGGGGATAAGACCATCGACCAGGTGGGGGAAGAGGCCTTCCAGAAGCTGCTGCGGGTGCTGGGGGGCGAGATGACCAAGAACGAGGCCATCAAGTACTTCACCTCCATCGATATCCACTGCCTGGGCCCGGTGATCTAAACCAAAGCCTGCCCATATGTAAAACCCCGCAAACTGCCCTGGGGCAGTTTTGGATAGCAAAGAATGCCATCCAACCCTCTGTTATCCCCAGCGGCGCGGGCCGCTGCACAGACTATAACTCCTGCGGCATCCGGAGAAGCAACACAAAAACAAGGAGGTAGTATCATGGGACTGAATCCTGTACTTGCAATGTTCATCGGCATTATTGTGATGATGGCGCTGATCATCCTGAACAAGCTCCATCCCTTCCCCTCTCTGATTATTTCGGCTATCCTTATCGCTGTTCTGGCAATGCCCTTCGGTCCGGAGGGAAATCAGGTGGGTACCCTGGTGGACTGCGTCAAGACCGTCACCACCGGCTTTGGTAACACCATGGCCAGCATCGGCGTGGTCATCGGCTTTGGCTGTATCATGGGTATTTTCCTGGAAAAGAGCGGCGCCGCCAAGCAGATGGCGCTGACCATCCTGAAGCTCATTGGCGTTAAGAACTGCGACGTGGTTCTGGGCCTCACCGGCTTCGTGGTCTCCATCCCCGTCTTCTGCGATTCCGGCTTTGTTATCCTCTCCTCTCTGGCCAAGGAGTTCTCCCGCCTCACCAAGAAATCCATGGTCTGGCTGGGCGGCATCCTGGGCATGGGCCTGTACATCACCCACTTTATGGTTCCCCCCACCCCCGGCCCTCTGGCTGTGGTGAGCACCTTTAAGGAAAACGGGCTGGAGCTTGACCTGGGTATGTACATCATCTACGGCCTGCTTATCTCCATCCCCCTGTTCATCTTCTCCATCTTCCTGTTCCGGTACTTCGGCAAGAAGTACCCCGACCTGGTGGTCCCCTACGAAATCGACCGCAGCCAGTACACCGCCGCCCAGCTGGAAGTGCTGGATAAGATCGACGCCAAGATTAAGGCGGGCAAGGACCTGGAGAACAGCGACTTTACCGCCCTGCTGGAGACCGAAAAGCTCCCCAGCGCCGGCCTCTCCTTCGCCACCCTGCTGGTTCCCATCGTCCTCATTTTTGCCAACACCATCTGCGGACAGTTGGCTCCTGGCACCGGTGCCGCCACCATCTTCGGCTTCCTGGGCCAGCCTGTTGTGGCGCTGTTCATCTCCCTGTGCATGGGCGCTTTCCTCCTCTGCGGCCATCTGGGCAGCAAAAAGTGCGTGGATTTGATGCAGGAAGCCTGCCGTGACGCCGGCCCCATCGTCTTTATTACCGCCGCCGGCGGCGCCCTGGGCGCGGTCATCAACACCTCCGGCGCTGCTAAGATGATGGCGGATGTTATCGTGGCCACCGGCGTCCCCGGTATCCTGGTGCCCATTATCATCGGCGTGATTATGCGGTTCCCCCAGGGCTCCGGCACCACCGCTATGATCACCGGCTCCGCTATCGTTGCTCCCATGGTGGTGGCTCTGGGCATCAACCCCTATCTGGCGGCCCTGGCCCTCTGCCTGACCACCATGTGCCCCTCCTTCCTCAACGACAGCTACTTCCATGTGGTCACCAACTTCTCCGGCATGGATATCAATACCAGCCTCAAAACCTGGACCATGGGCTCCATCCTGGTTCCCGTCTTCGGCTCGGTGATCTTCGTTATCCTCAGCATGTTCATCCACTAAAGCGCAACTGCGTCTTTCTTCTCCGGAAACGCCGCAAAAAAACCCTTCCCCGACCTGGTCGGGGAAGGGTTTTTCCTACTCCTGCTCCTCCTTGCGGATTTTAAAGAGGAACCGGAGGAGCCCTGCCAAAAAGCGGGGGCTTTTTACCACAACAACCTTCATCCACTGTCACCATCCCTGTCTTAAAATTGGGGGCGAAGCCTCAGAGCCTATTTAAGATCTCCAAGTGCGCCGAATGGACGGGGATTTTTTTCGCCCTGCAAGGCAAAAAATCGCAGGAATACTTGGTGTATTACAAGATTTTTTAACGCAGCAGGACGGAAAAAGACCCGTTCAGGCGGTGTGCGGAGAGATTTTGAATAGGCTCTTAGCATTCCGCCGCCAGGATACCCAGCACCACCAGGAAGACGGCGGCCAGAGCCAGGACCAGCTTGAGGGAGCAAAGAAGGGCCAAAAACACCCCCAGGCCAAAGGCGGCGCAAATCAGCGAAAAAAGCGGCGGCGGCCCCTTTTTCCGGGGTCCCTTGCAGCAGCCCATCTCCCTTCACCTCGTTCCCTCCTATGTAGACGGCGGCGACCGTCCCACTACCAGCATATGCAAAGGGCAAAAATGGGTGCGGAGGGGACTTTTCCACCTTTTCCACAGGGGGTGTTGAAAACTCTGTGGAAACGGTGGAAAGAGGAAATCAACACCACAAAAAATACGGCAGGTATAACCGCTGGAGGGCCGGTGTATAATAACCCCAAAATCACCGAGAAGGGATGGGAACAGCTTGTCACTTACGCCAAAGGACTACGACCGCATGACCAAAGAGGCCAGCCCCAACACCAAAAGCTGGCGAAATATCCCCCTGGCCTTCCTGATTGGGGGGCTTATTTGCACCCTGGGCCAGGGGCTGATGGAATTTTACCGCAGCCAGGGCCTGCCAAAGGACGAGGCCTCCACCTGGGCCTCGGTGTCCCTGGTCTTTCTTTCCGCCCTCCTTACCGGGATGAAGGTGTACGACAACATCGCCAAGTTTGGGGGCGCGGGGACTCTGGTGCCCATCACCGGCTTTGCCAACGCGGTGGTCAGCCCCGCTATGGAGTTTAAAAGCGAAGGCTTCGTTCTGGGCCTGGGGGCCAAGATGTTTATTATCGCCGGGCCGGTGATTGTCTACGGCATCACCGCGGCGGTGGTCTATGGCCTGATTCTGTTCTTTATGGGCGCATTTTAGGGGAGGGAGAAGAATGGCAACACGGAAAGGAAATACCCTGTTTTTGGATACCGCCCCTTCGGTGATCTCCTATGGGGCGGTGGGTTCCAAGAAGGAGAGCGAAGGCCCCCTGGCCGCCGCCTTTGACCGATTGTGGGAGGACAGCACCCTGGGGGAGGAGACCTGGGAGAAGGCGGAGTGCCGCCTCCAGAAGGAGGCCATCCGCATCGCGTTGGAAAAGGGGGAGCTTTCCCCCAAGGACCTCCAGGTGATTTTTGCCGGGGACCTGCTGAACCAGTGCACCAGCTCCACCTACGGCCTGCGGGAGCTGGGCGTCCCCTTCATCGGGCTGTACGGGGCCTGCTCCACCATGGCGGAATCCCTGGCCCTGGCCGCCCTGTTCATCGAAGGGGGGTTTGGGGAGCGGGCCGCCGCCATCACCTCCTCCCACTTCTGCTCGGCGGAGCGGCAGTTTCGCTTCCCCCTGGAGTACGGCGGCCAGCGCACCCCCACCTCCCAGTGGACCGTTACCGGATCCGGAGCCGCCATCCTGGGGAGGAAGGCCGCCCCGCCCTATGTCCGGGCGGTGACCATCGGCACCATCACCGATATGGGCATTACCGACGCCAACAACATGGGGGCGGCTATGGCCCCCGCGGCGGCGGATACCCTCCGGCGGTTCTTTAAGGACAGCGGCATGAAACCCGCCGACTTTGACCTTATCGCCACCGGGGACCTGGGACAGGTGGGGAGCGAGCTGCTCCGGGAGGTGATGGAGAAGGAGGGGTGCCCCCTGGAGGGCCGCCAGAACGACTGCGGCCTGATGATTTACGACCGGGAGCGCCAGCAGGTGGAGGCGGGGGGATCCGGCTGCGGCTGTTCCGCCTCGGTCCTTTGCGCTTACCTCCTCCCCGCCCTCCAGCGGGGGGAGATTATGAACCTCCTCTTTATGGCCACCGGCGCCCTTATGTCCACCACCGCCGTCCAACAGGGGGAATCCATCCCCGGCATCGCCCACCTGGTGTGGCTCTCCAAAGAGCCAGGAATGCGGTAAGAGGAATGCCTTCTTTTTCTTTTCACGAAAAAAGAAAAAGAAGCAAAAAGAAAAGCGGCCAAAGCTATCAAGATAAGGGTGCAAAATATAAGGCTCCAGGCACTGGCTAAAGCTCTTTTACAGGGGCAAGGCAATACCCGGAGATAGGCCTTACTCCGTTCTCCGGGGGGAGGTTGAAGGGAAAGGACCGCAGAATTCACGAAACAAAGGAGGTCATTTTATATGGAAATGCTTCTGCCATACCTCAAGGCCTTTGCTGTGGGGGGCGCCTTCTGCGCCCTGGGGCAGGTCTTCATTGATTATACCAAGCTCACCCCCGCCCGCATTCTGGTGGCCTATGTGGTGGCCGGGGTGATTCTGGGGGGACTGGGGATATACCAGCCGATTATTGATTTTGCCGGGGCTGGGGCCACCGTCCCCCTCAGCGGCTTTGGAGCGCTGCTGGCCAAGGGCACGCGGGAGGCCCTGGGGGAAAAGGGGCTGCTGGGCGCCCTCACCGGGGGCTTTACCGCTGCCGCCGCGGGTATCGCCGCCGCTATCTTTTTCGGCCTCATCGCCGCCCTCCTCTTCCGCTCCGGGGATAAATCCTGACTTTCCCCCTTCGCAGAAAAAAGGACAAGCTCCCCTAGAGCCTGTCCCTTTTTGCTTTACTTACTTGGTCCCGTAGATGCGGTCCCCCGCGTCCCCCAGGCCGGGGAGGATGTACTTCTTATCGTTGAGGCATTTATCCAAAGAGGCGCAGTAGATATGCACGTCAGGATGGGCCTCCCCCAGGGCCTCCAGACCCTCCGGGGCGGCGATGATGCACATAAATTTGATGCTCCGGCAGCCCCTGGCCTTGATTTGGGTGATGGCATCAATGGCGGAACCACCGGTAGCCAGCATAGGGTCCAGGATGATAACATCCCGCTCGGCAATATCGGCGGGGAGCTTGCAGTAGTACTCCACCGGGGTGGCGGTCTCCTCGTCCCGGTAAAGGCCGATGTGCCCCACCTTGGCGGCGGGGATAAGGGCCAGCACCCCGTCCAGCATTCCCATCCCGGCCCGGAGGATAGGCACAAAGGCCAGCTTCCGGCCGCTGATGACCTTGGTGACCGCAGGGCCCATGGGGGTCTCAATCTCCACATCCTCCAGGGGGAGGTTCCGGGTGGCCTCGTAGCACATGAGGGTGGCAATCTCGTTGACCAGCTCCCGGAACTCCTTGGCCCCGGTGTTTTTGTCCCGCAGCCAGGTGAGCTTGTGCTGGATGAGGGGATGATCCATAATAAAAGGCTTGATGGGCATAGTGTTTTACCTCCGTCTCTTTAAAAACCTCTGAAAAGGGCATTGCCAAAAGCAGCAATGCCCCTAACGATACCTATTTTGTCTCCGGCGCCAGCTCGCCCCGCTCCAAATCGGCAATCTGGCCCACCCGGCGGGCGTGGCGGCCGCCCTCAAAGGGGGTGGAAAGAAAAACATCCGCCAGCTCTATGGCAAGGCCTTCCCCCACCACTCGTTCCCCCATGCACAGGACGTTGGCGTCGTTGTGGGCACGGGTATACTTGGCGCTGAAATAATCGGAGCAGCAGGCGGCACGGATGCCCGCCATTTTGTTGGCGGCCATGCTGACCCCCACGCCGGTGCCGCACATCACAATGGCAAAATCACAGTCCCCGGACTGGACCGCCTGGCAGGCGTAAAGGGAGGCGTAGGGGTAGTCCCGTTTTTCCCCGGCGGCATAGATGCCGAAATCGTGGTAGGGGATGCCCCGCTCCTCCAGGTGGGCGCGGATAGCCTCCTTCAGGCGGAAGGCGGCGTGGTCACAGGAAATGGCAACTTTCATAGTGGAGGCTCCTTTCAATTTCCCGGCGGATTTCGTACTTCCCCTTCCAGGGGCAGATCCCTATCCCTTCACCCTGCGGGGGCTCCGCCTTTGGGCCAGGCGGAGGACGCGGGGGCGGTTGTACCGCTGGAGAATCACCAGGGACAGATCGAAGAGGGCGCCCCCCAGGGAGGTGAGGAAAAAGACCCAGAAGGCCCCAAAAGGGATGGCGGCGGCAAGGGGCAGGAAGCTCATCAGAATGTTGGTCTCGTGGACCAGCTCGGATTGGCACATGGTCTGGGCAATTTCCTCCCAGGTGTGCTTTTCCGGGGAAAACTCATCGGGGTAGAAGGTGGGCATGTGATCCTTCCAGGACTTTACCCGAAGGGCGCGGTACAGCTTCCCTTCCCAGGGCCGGGGCTGGTACCACCGCTGGTTCAGGTCCGCCCGGTTCCCCATCCAATGGTCGTAGGCGCGGCCCACCAGCAGCCGGACCTCCAGGTGATAGCCCGCCGTCCCAAAAAGGAGGGCGAGGGCCAGCCATATCCCCCCGCCCAGAAGGCAGAGGAGCAGGACGCACACCGCCGAGGCCCCAAGGAAGGCGATGGCTAAGTTTTGGACCAGCTTTGGCATGGCTTCACTTCCCCTGACGCTTTAAAAGCTCCCGCTCCGCCTGGGGCAGGCGCAGATAGACAGGCTCCAGCGCCCCGGCGTCCATCTCCTCCCCCCGGAGCCAGGCGGCAAGGGCGGCGGCCCCGGCGGCGGCGGCCCGCTGGTACCGCAGGTGGGGCGGGGCCAGCCGCAGCCACTCCTCCGGCGGCGGGCCAGGAGGGGGCTCCTCTAACAGCTTATTATAGCACAACTCCGCGCCGTCGCCAACCAGGAAAACCGGTTTTTTTAACCCAGGCAGAAGTTTCCCCAGTTCCAGAATGGAAAGGGCGGTATCCTCCGCCAAACGGCGGACCTCGCCCTCCTCCAGGGAGAACAGCCCGGCGTAAACCTGGCCGCACCGGGCGTCCATGACGGCGGCGGCGGAGCCTGCAAAGCCGGCAAGGTTCCGGGCCAGGGCCTCCAGGGTGGAGACCCCCACACAGGGCTTTTCCGCCGCCATAGCCAGTCCCTTCACTGCCGCCATGGCGATGCGCAGGCCGGTGAAGGAGCCGGGCCCGTGGGTGACGGCGAAGAAATCCACCGCACCGGCGGGAACGCCGCAGGTATCCAAAAGCCCCTGGGCCATGGGCAGCAGGGTCTGGCTGTGGGTTTGGGGGATGTTGACGAAGAACTCCCCCAGTACCTTTTGGTTTTCCAGCAGGGCGCAGGAGGCGGCGGCAGCGGAGGCCTCCAAAACAAGGTATCTCATAGGAATCGTTCATCTCCTGTCACGGTGATGGTCCGCTGCTCCCCCTCCCCCATGGCGATCTCAATGGTGATATGGGGCTCCGGAAGGACCGCCTCCAGGTTTTCGCTCCACTCCACCGCCAAAACAGCCCCGCTCTCCAGGTAATCGAAGAAGCCGGTGGAGTAGAGGTCCTCCAGGGAGGTGATGCGGAACAGATCGAAATGGCAGAGGGGGATTTTACCCTGGTACTGATGGACCAGGGC
Source organism: Angelakisella sp. (assembly GCA_013316495.1). Taxonomy (GTDB): domain Bacteria; phylum Bacillota; class Clostridia; order Oscillospirales; family Ruminococcaceae; genus Angelakisella. The sequence goes on along the minus strand of WSMP01000053.1, from coordinate 76 downwards.
GAAGGTGGGGCTGGAGACCCAGGCGGTGCTGCCCAGCCCCCTGGCAAGGCCGGCGGTGAAGGTGGTCTTCCCCACC
>WSMP01000052.1 GCA_013316495.1 Angelakisella sp. | reverse complement strand
GCCCAGCAGGTGCATGGCCTGCTGGCCCATCTCCCGCGCCGCTGGCAAAAACCCCCGCCGGTACCAGCTGGGGAGCCGCTCCAGCAGCGCCGCCCCCTGGGAGAAGGCCGCCGCCCCAGCCACCATATAAGAAGCCCCGCCCCGGCCCAGAAGAGCAGCAGCGTCAGAAAGCTGGCGCTGCGGGTCCCCAGGGGGGTGCTTCGGGAGAGCCGCCGGGCGGCGGGGCGCACCAGGGCCGCCGTCAGCCATCCCACCAGAAAGGGGCCCATGCAGGGGAGAAACAGCCACCGGACCGCCAGAACCACCCCTGCCGCCGCCAGCCAAAACACCACCGCTTTAATAAACCGTTCCTTTCCCATGAAGCGCCCCCCTTTTCTCCCTGTATTGTATGCGGGAATCGGGAAAATCAAGCATCTTGCATTTTACGGCTGTTGCTGGTAAAATAAGACTGTAAGAGCCCCCTGCTGCGGGAAGAATTTATCTGTGTAAGGAGAGATCCGTTATGCCGCTTGTCACTACTACCGAGATGTTCAAAAAAGCCTATGAGGGTGGCTACGCCATCGGCGCCTTCAATGTGAACAACATGGAGATCGTCCAGGGCATCACCGAGGCCGCCGCCGAGGAGAAGGCCCCCATCATCCTCCAGGTTTCCGCCGGCGCCCGCAAGTACGCCAAGCATATCTACCTCACCAAGCTGGTGGAGGCCGCCGTTGCCGATACCGGCCTGCCCATCGCCCTGCATCTGGACCACGGCGCGGATTTTGAAATCTGCAAATCCTGCATCGACGGGGGCTTTACCTCGGTGATGATCGATGGCAGCCACCACGACTACGAGGACAACGTGGCCCTCACCCGCAAGGTGGTGGAGTACGCCCACGATAAGGGGGTTGTGGTAGAGGCGGAGCTGGGCCAGCTGGCCGGCATCGAGGACGACGTCAACGTCTCCGAGGACGACGCCCACTTCACCGACCCTGCCCAGGTGGAGGACTTTGTCACCCGCACCGGCGTGGATTCCCTCGCTATCGCCATCGGCACCAGCCACGGCGCCTATAAGTTCAAGCCCGGCCAGAAGCCCCAGCTGCGCTTTGACATCCTGGAGGATGTGGGCCGCCGCCTGCCTGGCTTCCCCATTGTGCTCCACGGCGCTTCCTCTGTTATCCAGGAGGATGTGGCCACCGTCAACCAGTTCGGCGGCCAGATGCCCGACGCCATCGGCATCCCGGAGGATATGCTCCGCAAGGCGGCCACCATGGCGGTGTGCAAAATCAACATCGATTCCGACCTGCGCCTGGCTATGACCGCCGCCCTGCGCAAGTATATGGTGGAAAACCCCAGCCACTTTGACCCCCGCCAGTACCTCACCCCCGCCCGCGCCCACATCAAGGAGCTGGTGAAGCACAAGCTGGTGGAGGTTCTGGGCTGCGCCGGTAAGGCGTAAGCAAACCCCAGCTAAGCTGCAAAAAGACCGTCCCCTGCCGCAGGAGAGCATCCTGGGTCAGGGGGCGGTTCTATATCTTTTCAGCTGTTCGCGCTGTTTAGTCCTTGTTTGAAAATAGAGAAAAGGCTGAAATTTTCGCAAGGAACAGATAGCTGCAAGGAGGAAAGCGGAGAAATACTTTGTGTATTTCGAGCATTGACGACGATGCAGATGCTGTTTCTTGTAGAAAAAGGCGGCCTTTTCGATTTTTCAAACAAGGCTTAAGCCAATCTGGGGTTTCACCCCAGCCCCCACTTCTTTTTCTTCTTGCGAAAGAAGAAAAAGAAGAACGGCCAAAGCTATCAAAAGATGGGTGCAAAATCCTAGGCTCCAGGCACTCGCTTTCGCCCTTTGCCAAGGTAGCGTAGGGCGCGACACCGGCGGCACGCCGGGCACCCCGGTTTATTTAATCCTTCCCCTTAAATTATTGACATCAAATAGTGTTATTGTTAGAATTATACTTAGGTAACATTGCATTACCACAGGCTGGGGGAGATTACATCATGTATCATTGCCATACCATATTCTATCTGGCGGGGGAGCAGTCCGAGCTCTTTGACCCGGTCCGGGAACTGGCTCCTCTGGAAGGCTTTACCCATGAGCTGCTGGAAAGCAGAAAACCAGAGCAGGCCCTGGCAGCCAGGGCCGATGTGACCTTGGCAGACCTGCGGGGAGCTGACCTGGAGGAAACCGCCGGGATGCTGGCCGCTTGGAAAAAGCCGGGAGCCCACCTAATCCTTTTGGTGGAGGTGGAACGGGCGGAGGAGCTTTTTGAGCGGCTTCCTCCGGAGGTGACCGATGTTTGGACCCTTCCCATCTCCCCCGCCCGGTGGCGCTTTCGCCTGGAAAAATGGCAGCGGGAATGGAAGGACGCCAAAGACCTGTGGCAGGCCAGCCAGTACCTGGAGGCGGCCATCAACAGCTCCCCCAACCTCATTTGGTACAAGACGAAGGACGGCATCCACGAAAAGGTAAACGACAGCTTCTGTGAAACGGTGGGCAAAACCAAGGAACAGGTACAGGGTCAGGGGCACGCCTACATCTGGGATGTGGAGCAGGATGACCCCGCCTGCATCGAATCGGAGCGGGCGGTGATGGAGAGCGGACGGACCCACATCTCCGAGGAGGTCATCCAGGCCGGAGGGGAACAGAAGGTCCTTTCCACCTACAAATCCCCTCTTTACGACCTGGACGGCACCGTGATGGGCACGGTGGGGGTGGCCCTGGACGTCACCCTGGAACGGGCCTATGCCCAGGAGATCACCCGCAAAAACCAAATGCTGGAGGCCGTCTTCACCTCCATCGACTGCGGTATCCTCTGCCATTCCCTGGACGGCACCCGCATCATCAGCATCAACCAAGCGGCCTTGCGCATCCTGGACTACCCCACCCAGGAGGAGCTGGCGGCGGACGGCCTCCATTCGGTCTCCCGCTGGGTGGTGGAGGAGGACCGCACCCAGCTGCAAAAGAAGCTCCACTCCCTGAAAAAGGTGGGGGATACCGCCAATCTGGATTATCGCATCCTCCACAAGGACGGCTCCTTGCTGCATATCATGGGCAGCTTTAAGCTCATCGAGGAGGATGAGGAAATATTCTACCAGCAGTTCTTGCTGGACTGCACCCTCCAAAAGCAGCAGGAAGCCCAGCACCGCCGGCGGCAGATGGAGCTGGTTCACGCCCTCAGCGTGGACTATAACCTGGTTTGCTACTTCGACCTGGACACTGGGAAGGGGCGGGCCCTGCGGGCCAGCGGATGCGCGCACAACATTCTAGAGTCCATTTTCTCCGGCAAGCTGATTTTGGAGGACTGCATCAATCAGTATATTATGGAGGGGGTCCACCCGGAGGACCAGGAGGCTATGCGCCAGGCCACCTCCCGCGAGCATCTCCTCCAGGAGCTGTTGGAAAAGCCTGTGTGCCACCTGAACTACCGTACCGTCTGCTGCGGCAATGTCCGCTACTTCCAGATGAAGACGGTCCGGGCCGGGGACTGGAACGAAAGCCACGGGGTGGTGCTGGGCTTCCGGACCATCGACGAGGAGACGCAGGAAGAGCGGGAGAAAAAGGCGCTGCTGGAGGATGCCCTCTCCCAGGCCAACCGGGCCAGCCGGGCCAAGAGCATCTTCCTTTCCAATATGTCCCACGACATCCGCACTCCCATGAACGCCATCATCGGCTTTACCGCCTTGGCTATCACCCACATCGACCACAAGGAGCAGGTGGAGGAATACCTGAAGAAAATTATGACCTCCGGCAACCACCTGCTGAGCCTTATTAACGATGTGCTGGATATGAGCCGCATCGAAAGCGGCAAGATGCACCTGGAGGAACAGCCTTGCAGCCTGCCGGAAATCCTCCACGAGCTGCGCAATATCATCCAGGCGGATATCCACGCCAAGCAGCTGGACCTCTTCCTGGACGCGGTGGATATCCGCAACGAGGAGATTTACTGCGACCGGCTGCGCCTGAACCAGGTGCTGCTGAACCTTTTGGGCAACGCGGTAAAGTACACCGGCGCCGGGGGCATGGTCAGCGTCAAGGTGGTGGAGCGGGGCGGCGCGCCCGCCGGCTACGCCAACTACGATTTCCATATCAAGGACAGCGGCATCGGTATGAGCGAGGACTTCGTCGCCCATATCTTCGAGCCCTTTGAGCGGGAGCGCAACTCCACCATCAGCGGCATCCAGGGCACCGGCCTGGGCATGGCTATCACCAAAAACATTGTGGATATGATGAACGGCACCATCGAGGTGAGAAGCAAGCAGGGGGTGGGGACCGAGTGTATCGTCTCCTTCACCTTCCGCCTCCACACCGGCAAAAAGGAGCCTCTCGCCATCCCGGAGCTCAACGGTCTGCGGGCGCTGGTGGTGGACGACGACTTCAACACCTGCGACAGCGTTTCCTGTATGCTCCAGGAAATTGGCCTGCGGGCGGAATGGACCCTCTCCGGCAAGGAGGCGGTGCTGCGCACCCGCCAGGCTGTTATGCGGGACGACCACTACTTTGTTTACATCATCGACTGGCTGCTGCCGGATATGAACGGCGTCGAGGTGGCCCGCCGGATCCGCCAGGAGGTGGGCCACGAGGCCCCTATTATTGTCCTCACCGCTTACGATTGGTCGGATATTGAGGATGAAGCCCGCGAGGCCGGCGTCACCGCCTTTTGCAGCAAGCCCATCTTTCTTTCGGAGCTCCATGGCTGCCTGCACTCCATCCTCCAGGCGGACCGCCAAAGCAGCGCGGCAAGCCGGGTGAAGCAGGCCTCCTGCACCGGAAACATCCTGCTGGTGGAGGATAACGAGTTGAACCAGGAAATTGCCGTCACCATTTTGGAGGAGGCGGGCTTCACCACCGAGGTAGCGGAAAACGGCCAAATCGCTGTGGATATGGTCAAAAACTCCAAGCCCGGACAGTACCAGATTGTGCTGATGGATGTGCAGATGCCGGTGATGGACGGCTACGAAGCCGCCCGCGCCATCCGCCAGCTTCCCGACAAGGCGCTGGCCTCCATTCCCATCCTGGCCATGACGGCCAACGCCTTCGGGGAGGATAAGCAGGAGGCCCTCCGCAGCGGGATGAACGGCCACATCGCAAAGCCCATTGACATTGAAAAACTCATCGACACCCTGGACGAGATGCTGGAATAAGCCCTTACAACGAAGATGGCGGTTCTCCGGGGAGGGCCGCTTTCTTTGTTCTTTTTGTGCTGCAAAAAGACAATGACAATAGAGATACTTTGGAAACTATGGGAAAGGCTGGATGCTATGAAAACGAAAATCTTTAGTTTGTTTTTGCTGGTATGGGTCCTGCTTCTGGCAGCTGCCTGCGGCGCCCAGGAGCCGCCGCCCGCCAGCGGCGGCAGCGAGGAGGCCGGTGGCGGCACCGTCCAGCTGACTGTATGGGGAGCGGAGGAGGACGAAGCCCTCCTTCGGGAAATTTTCGCCTCCTTCCAGGCCCGGTACGCCGGCCAGGCCAATTTCCAAATCACCTACCAGCCCCAAAGCGAATCCAACTGCAAGGACGTCCTTTTGGGGAATCTGGAGGGCGGCGCCGACGTCTTTGCCTTTGCAGATGACCAGGTGGCCGCTTTGGCGGCAGCCGGCGGCCTGGACCCCATTGGGGAGGCGGCGGACATCCAAAGGGCCAGCCTCTCCGCGGCGGCGGAGGCGGCCAGCGTGGGGGGCTCCCTCTACGCGTACCCCCTCACTGCGGATAACGGCTACTTCCTCTATTACAACAAGGCATATTTTTCCCCAGAGGATATCCAAAGCCTGGAGCGGATGCTGGAGGCCGCGGCCCAAGCCGAGCGCCTGGTGGCTATGGACTGGTCCTCCGCCTGGTATGTCTACGCCTTTTTTGGCAACACCGGGCTGGAGGTGGGGCTGAACGAAGACGGCCTGACCAACTACTGCACCTGGAACAGCACCGAAGGACCCATCCGGGGGGTGGACGTGGCGGAGGCCATGCTCTCCATCGCCGCCAGCCCCGGCTTTGCCAACATGACCGACACCCAGTTCCTGGCAGGCGTGCAGGACGGCTCCGTCATTGCAGGAATCAGCGGCGTGTGGAACGCGGTGGCGATTGAGGAAGCCTGGGGGGAAAACGCCGGAGCGGCGAAGCTGCCCACCTACACCTGCGGGGGACAGCCGGTCCAGATGGCCTCCTTCTCCGGCTGCAAGCTCATCGGCGTCAACGCCTACTCCCAGCACCCCCAATGGGCAGCTCGCCTGGCGGAGCACATCACCAGCGAGGAAAACCAGCGCCTGCGCTTCCAGATGCGGGGCCAGGGTCCCGCCAACGCCAGCGCCGCCGCTTCGCCGGAGGTGCAGGCCTCCCCCGCCATCGCAGCGCTGTTGGCCCAGTCGGAATTTTCCCAGCTCCAGCGGGTGGGCGGCAAGTTCTGGGACCCGGTGACCGAATTTGCCGGAAGCATGGCGGCGGGGAACCCCTCCGGCGCCTCCCTCCAGACCCAGCTGGACCGTCTGGTGGAGGGCGTAACCGCCCGGTAATAAACCAATCCCACAATGCTCAGGAGGAAAACCTATGAAAACCAAACTGACACTGCAGAAGCGCCTGGTCCTGCCCATCGTTCTGCTGGGACTGGTGACGCTGCTCTCCAACGTCCTGGCGGTGTTCAGCATCAATAACGTCCACGCCAACGCGGGGACCATTGTGGACCAATACATGGTCAGCGAGGCCCGCCTGGAGGAGATCCGGCGCTCCATGATGGATATTCACCGCCTGGCCCTGTCCCACATCGTGGCCGCAGACCACGCTACCATGATCCGCCTGGTCCAGGAGATCAAAGCAGAAGAGGCCGGCCTGGATGAAAGGCTGGCCTCCTACCGGGAGTTTGTAGGGGAAAAGGACCTGGGGACCTACCAGTCCCTTCTGGAAAACTACGATTCCTTTAAGCACTCCCTGGTCTACCTGGTCTGCGCCAGCGCCGACAGCAAAACCCAGGATGCCTACGCAGTTGCCAACGGGGATGTGGCCCTTTGGAGCAGCGCCGCGGAGCAGGACCTGGACGCCCTTTATGCCTCGGTGAGCAGCCAGGCTGAAGCCGCCCAGGAGCGTCTTTTTGCAGTCTATCTTTCCGCCCTGGTCACCAGCGCCGTCACCCTGCTTCTAGGGGTCCTCCTGGTGGCGGCGGCATTTCGCATCGTCCGGCGGTATGTCATTGCCCCCATTCGGGACGCCATGGGGATGCTCCAGGGAAGCTCCCAGCGCATCAGCGGCGTGGTGCAGGAGGTCCGCCGGAGGACGGAAACCTCCAGCGGCAGCGTCCGGGAGCTTTCCAGCCTCACCCAGCAGCTTTCCGCCGCTTTGGAAGAGATTGCCAGCAGCGCCGCCGCCATCAGCGGCAGCGCCGCCGGTACCCAGGGCGATACCAACACCATGGCGGAGGAATGCGCCGCCATCACCGCCTACGCGGTGGATATGCGGGGACGGGCGGAGGAGATGGAACGCTCCGCCCAGGCGGAGGCGGCGGCGGTCCGGGCCAAAACGGAGGAGATTCTTTCCGTCCTAAACCAGGCCATCGAAAAGAGCCAGCAGGTGGATCAGATTGGCATTTTGACCAAGGATATCCTCTCCATCTCCTCCTCCACGGAGCTAATCGCCGTCAACGCCTCCATTGAAGCAGCCAGAGCCGGGGAGGCCGGGAAGGGCTTTGCCATTGTGGCCCGCGAAATCCGCCAGCTGGCCGATTCCTGCGCCGAAACCGCCAACCACATCCAGGAGGTCAACGGGGTGGTCACCGGGGCGGTGGACTACCTTTCCGGCAGCGCCAGGGAGCTGGCCAGCTACCTGGGCCAGGCCGTTTTGGTTCAGCTGGAGCGCTCCGGGGAAGCGGGGCGGCAATACCGGGAGGATTCCGAGTACATCGGGCACTCCATGGAGGACTTTAACAGCCGGGCAGACCGCCTCCGCACCGCCATGGACGAGGTGGCCGGCTCCATCTCCAATATCTCCAGGGCCATTGACGGCGCGGTTTCCGGCATCAACGGCGCGGCTGGCAGCACCTATGTCCTGGTGGAGGATATGGCCGGCATCACCGCCGGAATGGACACCAACCAGGAGATTGTGGGGGAACTGCAAAAGCAGATGGATGTTTTTGCCAATCTGTAAGGGGTGGCTTATTCCTCCCCGCCGGGGGTTTCTACATATTTTTTCCGCAGCTCGATCATAGAGCGGATGTGCTGGTTCATCCGGGACATGGCGGCGTCCCCGTCCCGCTTCTTCAACGCCTCCCATATCTCCCGGTGCTGGGCGCGGGAGGTGGCGCGCACCTCCTCCTGCTGGGCGATCTCCCTCTGGGATTTTTCCAGCAGCAGGCGAATCACCTGGTACATCTCGTAAAGCACCCGGTTATCCGCCGCCAGCATGATAAGGTTGTGGTAGGCGATATCCGCCCTGATGTACTCCTCCACGTCGTTGCTTTGCATCTGGCGGTTCAACGCCTCCAGCTGCTGAAGCTGCTCCTCCGAAACCCGCTGGCAGGCCAGGCGGGCCACCAGTCCCTCCAGCATCAGCCGAGCCTCGTACAGCTGGCTGACGTCGTAGTGGTCGGTCATCAGCTGGAGGTAAAATTCCCGCAGGGGGTGCTCCGCCACATCGGTGACATAGGAGTTGTGTTTATTGCGCTTCACCAGCCCCAGGGCGGTGAGAGCCATCAGCGCCTCCCGCACCGTGGTCCGCCCCACCGAAAAGGCCTTGCACAGCTCCTGCTCTGTGGGCAGCTTCTGGTTGGGCTTCAGCCGTCCGTCGGCAATCATCTCCTTGATTTGAAACACAATCTCATCCGAAAGGGACTTTTTTTGGATGGGAACCGGGGAAAAATCTGCTGCTGCCATATCCGCTCTCCTTCCTGCAATGCGGCCATTGGATACGGCGCTTCCCTCTCCTTCGGAAAGCCGCTGCTGTCCAAATGCTCTACCAAGATTATAGCAACACAAAGGGAGCGCGTCAATGACTGGCCCCTCATCCTTTTTCTGCGCTTCTATATAAACAAAAGGAGAAACAGCCTTTACCCGCTGCTTCTCCTTTTTTTAACCCAGGGTGTTTTTCAGGTGGGGAATAACCCCGCCGGCCTTCATCACCTCCAAGGGGTACCGGCCCAGGGGTGCCAGGGGGAGGCTTCCCTTTCCTGGGATGCTCACCGTCCCCCTTTGGACATCTATGGTGAGGTAGTCCCCCCTTTCGGCCAGCCACGCCACGCCGGGACAGACAAACAGCTTCATCCCGGAAGCCAGCTCGCTGCGGTAGAAGGGAAAGGCGAAGGATTCCGCCACCACGCAGGTGATTCCTATGTGGCGCATCCCCATCATAGGCTGGGGGTGCCCATGGCCGTAGCCGAAGTTCTTCCCCGCCACCAAAAGATCCCCCGGAGCGGCCTTCTCCAAAAAATCCGGCTCATACTCCTTCATCAGGCAGCGGGCAATTTCCTCCGGCTCCTGTAGGCCGATGTTGGCGGCGCCGATGATAAAATCCACATCAAAATGGTCCGGGTATACCCAGGCGGCTCTGCCGGTGATGGTCATCGCCCTTCGCCTCCTTCCCAAAACTCCCTGGGGTCGGCGATAGCGCCCCGCAGGAGGGAGGCCGCCACCACCGCCGCGCTCCCCAGCCAAATCTCCCCGGCGAGGCTCCCCAGCCGCCCCGACACATTGAGGGTCTGGGTGGAGACGGCCCGTCTCCCCTCCCCCAGGTAGGCGGCCGCGCCGTAGCAAAAATCGCAGGTGGGGGAGGAGATGAAGCAGCCGGCTTCCGCCAGGGCCTGAAGATACCCCAGGCGGATGGCCTCCTGGTAGATTCTTTTTGTGGAGGGGACCACATAAAGGGCCTTTCCGGCTGGCAGCTTCTTCCCCGTCAGGATGTGGGCGGCCGCGGCCATATCCCCCAGCCCGCCCCCGGCGCAGGTGCCGATAAGGCCCAGGTCCACCGGAAGGCCGGCGGCCTGGGAAAGAGGCCTTATATCGGCGGTGGAGGGTGGCGCCGCCAGGCAGGACTCCAGCTCCTCCAGGGAAAAGGAAAGGCTCTCCCCATCCTCCTCCCAGGAGGCACCCTCCGGGTCAAAGAGGGCGGAGACCGCCCCCAGGCAGTTTGCCAGGTTGCAGACGGTGATTCGGTCGTCCAGGGCCATGGCAGCAGCGCCTTCTCCTCCAAACTCCACAATTTTGCCGCCGCATCGTTCCAGCCCCAGCTTCCCAATCAGGGCGTGGAGCAGGTCCCGCCCCATCACCCCCTGGGGGAGCCTTCCGGTGAGGCGGATACGGAGGAGGGGCGGTATTTTCAGCCAGAGGCGGCCGGTAGCCAGGGGGTAGATCATCTCCTTGAGGAGACCCACCCCCAGCGCCCCAATG
>WSMP01000051.1 GCA_013316495.1 Angelakisella sp. | reverse complement strand
CCCCTATTGTCTCCGCCGCCGCCTCGTCGCCGCAGCAGCCGCCCCAGAATTCCTTTTGCAGGCTGCTCAGCTCCTTCTCATCCAGCTGGTAGACCCCCGTCTTCCGGAGGGCTGCCATCTTCTCCCTGGTCTCGGCGTCGCTCCTGCCGGTGAGGAGATACAAAAGCCGCTCCAGGTTGCTGGAGTTTTTGGGGTGAGCATGAGATGAAACTGATTATCACCGACCTTTTGGAGCTTCCCTTCCAGGTGGAGGGGGAGTATCGGGTCATTCAGCCCAGGGAGCCAATCGCTTCCTGTGTCGGCTGCTTCGGCTGCTGGATAAAAACCCCCGGCCGGTGCGTTCTTCCCGATAGCTACCGGGATACAGGCATCCTGATGGGAAAAACAAAGCAGCTGCTTATTGTAAGCCGCTGCTGCTATGGATGCGTCAGTCCCTTTGTGAAAGCAGTGCAGGACCGGGCTATTTCCTATGTCCACCCGGATTTTATCCTGCGGGAAGGCAGGATGCACCACAAGCGCCGCTACCAAAACCGCATCGCCATTTCCGCCTGGTTTTATGGGGAGGATGTTACCGAGGCCGAAAAAGAAACAGCCCGAAATCTTATCCAAGCCAACAACGAAAACTACGGCGGCAGGGTGGCGGAGGTTCTCTTCTTTGATACCCCGGAACAGATGGGAGGGATGACGCTGTGACCGCTGCGCTCATTGATGCCAGCCCCAAAAGGAAAGGCAGCACCAGCAGCATCCTGCTGGGAAAGCTCCGGAAACTCTGCCCGCCGGAGATTCGGACCGAAGAGGCCGCCCTTCACACAAGTGATGTGCCCGCGGGGGTGAAGGAAACGCTGCAAAGCGCCGGTGTGTGGGTCATCGCCTGTCCCTTGTATGTGGATAGCGTCCCCTCCCATCTGCTCTCCTGCCTGATGGAGCTGGAGCCGCTGGGGCCGGAGCATCCCGGCAGAACCGTCTACGCCATCGTCAACTGCGGCTTTTACGAGGGGGAGCAGGCGGCGCTGGCCCTGAAAATTTTGGAGAATTGGTGCGCCAAAGCGGGCTTTGTCTGGGGCGGGGGCCTTGGCATGGGCGGAGGCGGCGCGATTCCAACGCTGGCTGCAACAGAAAAGGGACCCATGGTCCCGATTTGCCGGGCGCTGGCAGGGCTGGGGGAAAGGATCGCCCGCGGGGAAGGTGGAGAAAACCAATACTGCACCGTCGCCTTCCCCCGGTTTTTGTACCGGCTGGCAGGGCAGATGGGGTGGCGGCAGGGGATACGGCAAAACGGCGGCCGGGCAAAGGACCTGGGCCGGCAGCCGGAAGGAGAGGCTTAGCATGGAGATTTTTGGAAAAAAGAAGAAACCCCCGCAGCCCCCGGCGGATTCCCAGCGCACCCTCCTGGAGGATATCCCCATTGCCGCAGACTGGGTGGTGAAGGCGCTGAACAGTTCCGGCTACCAGGCGGACTACACCCTGGAGAGCATGAGGGAGCTGGACCGCTTCTTCAACGAGCAAAGCGCTCCCGGCGGCATCCTTTCCAAAAACAGAGGGCAGATTCTGTTTGGCCTGGGCGCTTATGTGGGACAAACCGCCATCCGCCTTTACGGCGGGCATTGGCACACCGATGACAACGACCCGAAGGGGGAGGTCAACATTGTGGTGGAGCTGGAAAACGGGGCCAGGCTGTGGCCGGTGGTCCGGTGCATGAAGCGCTGCAAGCTGGGGCCGGAGGAGAGCCTCTACGCCTATCTTTACGCTGCCGGCAAGGGATGACAGAAAAAACCGCAAAAGGAAGGAGGCTGTGCCGTGTCCATCTACGCCATTGGCGACCTGCACCTTTCCTTCGGAAACCCGGAAAAGACCATGGAGGTCTTCCGGGGCTGGCAGGATTACCAGCGGCGGCTGGAGGAAAACTGGAGAGCTTTTATCCGCCCGGAGGATACGGTGGTGCTGGCAGGGGATATCTCCTGGGCCATGCGCCTTTGCGACGCCGGGCCAGACCTCCGCTTTTTGGACAGCCTGCCGGGAAAAAAGCTCCTGATGAAGGGAAATCACGACTATTGGTGGACAACCCGCCGGAAAATGGAGCTTTTTTTTGCAGAGGAAGGATTAACCACTCTGGAGATCCTCCATAATAACTCGGTAGAGGCAGGGGGCCTGTGGCTTTGCGGCAGCCGGGGATGGCTCTTTGAAGGGAGCCAGAAGTACGACCCCCTTATCGTCGCCAGGGAGGAGGGACGCATCCGCCGTTCCCTGGAGGCCGCGCCGCCAGAAGGGGAGAAGCTCTTGTTCCTCCACTATCCGCCGGTCTACGGCGTTCAGGAGCTGCCGGAGTTCTTTGGGGCGATGGCGGACTACGGGGTGCGGCAATGCTTTTATGCCCATATCCATGGCAGCGGCGCGGCGGCGGCCTGCCAGAAGGAGCACCGTGGGGTATCCCTGCGGCTGGTTTCCGCCGATTTTCTCAAATTTACACCCCTTCTCATCCGATAGTTTACAGTTTGCATATAGATTTCTTTTGCAAGCTGTGTTATAATAGCCGGGCAGGCTTTGCAAACGGGGCCTGTTCCACAAATTTTCAATGTATTTTGATCCATTAAATTTCAGTATAACATCTGGAGGAAGTAACATGAAACTGCTCAGGACTGACAAGATCGAGACCAACCTTTACGAGCTGGAGATCCATGTGGAGGGTGACGAGTGGAAGGCAGGTCTGGACCGCTCCTTCCGCAAAAATGTCTCGAAGCTCAATATTCCCGGCTTCCGCAAGGGCAAGGCTCCCCGCGCAATGGTGATGCGGATGGTGGGTGAGGACTATTTCTATGAGGACGCCGTCAATATGACCTATTCCGACGCCTACGAGAAGGCCCTGGAGGAATCCGGCCTGGAGCCGGTGGACCGGGCCGATGTGGAGCTGAAGGAAGTTAATGGCGAGGGCTACACCTTTGTAGCCAAGGTCACCACCCGCCCCGAAGTTACCCTGGGGGAATATAAGGGCCTGGAGGCGGTGCGGGAAGACAGCGCCGTCACCGAGGAGGAGGTCCAGTCCGAGCTGGACCGCATGGCGGACCGCAACAGCCGTCTGGTGGATGTGGACGACCGCCCCGCCGAAAACGGCGACACCACCGAAATCGACTTCGAAGGCTTCCTGGATGGGGTGGCCTTCCCCGGCGGCAAGGGAGAGAAGTACACCCTGGTGCTGGGTTCCAACCAGTTTATCCCCGGCTTTGAGGACCAGCTTGTGGGCCACAACGCCGGCGAGGAGTTTGAAATTGCGGTGAAGTTCCCGGAGGACTACCACGAGGAGAGCCTGAAGGGCAAGGACACCACCTTTAAGGTGACAATCCACGCCATCCGGAAGAAGGAAGTTCCCGTCCAGGATGACGAATTTGCCAAGGACGTCAGCGAGTTTGACACCCTGGAGGAGCTGAAGAAGGACCTTCGGGAAAAGCTCCAGGAGCGCAAGACCGCTGCCGCCGATGAGCGGCTGGAAAACACCCTGGTGGACGCCGCCGCGGCGAACGCCCAGATGGAGATTCCCCCGGTGATGGTGGAGCACAAGATTGATGAGATGGTGCAGGACTTTGATTACCGGCTCCAGAGCCAGGGCCTCAATCTCCCCACCTACCTCCAGTACGCCGGGATGGAGATGCCCGCCTTCCGGGAAGGCTTTGCGCCCCAGGCCCAACAGCAGGTGCGGGTCGCCCTCACCCTGGAGGCCATCGCCAAGGCGGAAAACCTTGTGGCGGAGGAGGAGGCCATCGAGGCGGAGTACCAGAAGATGGCCCAGTCCTACGGCATCGAGGTGGATAAGGTGAAGACGGTTGTCTCTTCCAGCAGCATCGCCACCAACCTGTGCCTCAACAAGGCCATCGATCTCATCAAGTCCACCGCCAAGGTCACCGATGCCCCCGCCGGGGAAAAGGCGGAGGAGGCGGCAGCGGAAAAGGAAAAGCCCGCCAAGCCCAAGACCACCCGCAAGCGTAAGCCCAAGACTGAAGAGAAGGCGGAAGAGCCCAAGACCGAGGAGTAAGAAAAACATCTCCCGGCCTGCCCTTCCTGCCGGAACATGATAGAACCCCGCCCTTTTTCTGCGGGCGGAGGAATATGGAGGTTTCTGGAATGAGTTTAGTGCCAATGGTAGTGGAGCAGACAAACCGGGGAGAGCGCTCCTACGACATCTTCTCCCGCCTGCTCAATGACCGCATTATCATCCTTTGCGAGGATGTGAACGATACCACCGCCGGTCTGGTGGTGGCCCAGATGCTCTATCTGGAGGGGCAGGACCCAGAGAAGGATATCAATTTCTACATCAACAGCCCAGGGGGCTCCATCTCCTCCGGTATGGCCATCTACGACACCATGCAGTTTGTAAAGTGCGATGTAGCCACCACCTGTATCGGGATGGCGGCCTCCATGGGGGCCTTCCTCCTTTCCTCCGGCGCCAAGGGGAAGCGCTTTGCCCTGCCCAACAGCGAGATTATGATTCACCAGCCCCTTGTCAGCGGCGGTGGCATCCAGGGACAGGTTACCGACATCAGGCTCCGGTCCGAATGGCTCCAGCGCACCAAGGACAAGATGAACCGGATGCTGGCGGAAAACACCGGAAAATCCTTGGAGCAGGTGCAGCAGGACACCGAGCGGGATAACTTTATGAACGCCCAGGAGGCCTTGGACTACGGCCTGATTGATAAGATTATCACCCACCACGAGTGATAAGAGGCGATCCTTCCGGCCCCAGGGCCGGAAAGACAGGAGGAACTGGCTGTATTATGGCAAATAGTGACGACAAGAAGCAGCTGCGCTGCTCCTTCTGCGGCAAGTCCCAGGATAAGGTCCAGCGGATGATTGCCGGGCCGGGGGTCTGCATCTGCAACGAATGCGTGGATCTCTGCCAGGCGGTTTTGGAGGACGAACCTGCCGCGGCCCAGCGGCGGCCTGCGGCGGAGGAAGTGGAGCTGGCTATCCCCAAGCCTGGGGAGATTAAGCGCTTCCTGGACGAGTATGTAGTGGGGCAGGACCAGGCCAAAAGAGCCCTTTCGGTGGCGGTGTACAACCACTATAAGCGTATCTTCTTCGGCTCCGAAGGGGATGTGGAACTCCAGAAGAGCAACATCATGCTGCTGGGTCCCACCGGTGTGGGCAAAACCCTGCTGGCCCAGTCCTTGGCCAGGGTGTTGGGGGTCCCCTTCGCCATTGCGGACGCCACCACCCTTACCGAGGCGGGATATGTGGGGGAGGATGTGGAGAACATCCTTCTGCGCCTGATCCAGGCGGCGGATTTTGACATCGGCCGGGCGGAAAAAGGGATTATTTACATCGACGAGCTGGACAAGATTTCCCGCAAGTCGGAGAATCCTTCCATCACCAGGGACGTGAGCGGCGAAGGGGTTCAGCAAGCTCTCCTGAAGATTCTGGAGGGCACCGTGGCCAACGTCCCCCCCAATGGGGGCCGCAAGCACCCCCAGCAGGAGTTTATTCAAATTGATACCACCAACATCCTCTTTATCTGCGGCGGCGCCTTTGAGGGGTTGGAAAATATCATCGAAAAGCGCACCGATAACTCCTCCCTGGGCTTTAGCGGCCAGGTGCGGGAGCCCAAAGAGGTGCGGGCCCAGAAGCTCCTCAAGAAGGTGGAACCCCACGACCTGGTGCGGTTTGGCCTTATCCCGGAGCTGGTGGGACGTATTCCCGTCATCGCCACCCTGGATGCCTTGGACGAGGACGCTTTGCTGAAGATCCTCACCGAGCCGAAAAATTCCCTGGTGAAGCAGTATAAAAAGCTCTTTGAGCTGGACGGGGTGGAGATTAATTTCGACGAGGAGGCCCTTCGGACGGTGGCAAAGAAGGCCATCGAACGCAAGGCCGGGGCCCGCGGGCTGCGGGGCATCATGGAAGGGATGCTGGGGGAGATTATGTTCCAGACCCCCTCCGACCCCACCATCGACCGTATCCTCATCACTGGCGGCTATGCCGGAGGAGAAGGGGAGCCGGAGTACCACCACAACCCGCTGAAAAAGCCGGTGCGCCTGATGCTGAACCAGCCGGCGCCCGCCCCCCGCCCCAAGCGTGGCTCGGCGTCATAATGTTTTATCGTGCTACCTCCGTGGGATGCTGCGGGGGTAGTATTCATAAGCAGGGGGAGTCCGGGCAGAGAAGATGGAGTGCCAGGGGGCCGGAGCGCAGGTGTTTTGGTCCCGCAAAGACCGATGAGCTGGGCTTCTGCATAACCTGCTCCCGGCTCCGCAGAAAACAGGACCGGTGGCTGCCGGGTACGCCCCTCCCTTTTTGGGGTGGGCCGCATCCCTTGCCGGACCGGAAAGGTGGTTTGTACCCATATGGATGAGAAGAAAAAAGTGAGAAGAAAAGTGACGCCCCGCCCCAAGGAGTCCCAGGGAGAGGTTCCGGAGCTGGTGCTGGCGGAGGAAATGCCGGTGCTGGCCCTTCGGGGGCTGGTGCTCTTCCCCAATATGATTCTCCACTTTGACGTGGGGCGGGAAAAATCGGTGCTGGCCCTCAACGAGGCCATCAACAGCAACCGGAAAATCTTCCTGGTGGCCCAGCAGGATCTTTCTGCCGATGATCCGGGACAGGAGGAGCTTTATCAGGTTGGGGTGGTGGCGGAGGCCCGTCAGATCATCCGCATCCAGGCGGAGACCCTTCGGGTGCTGGTGGAAGGAAAGTACCGGGCCCGCCTCCTCACTGTCACCAAGACCGAGCCCTTCCTTTCTGGCATTGTGGAGGATTACCCCACCCGGCTGCGCATCACCAGCCGTCCCCACAGCGGGGCGCTGATGCGGGCGGCCAAGGACCTCTTCAGCCAATACTGCGACCTGATTCCCAAGATGCCGCGGGAGCTGGTCCTGAACGTGATGGATTCGGAGGACCCCCTTTATCTTTCGGAATATATCGCCAGCAACATCCAGCTGGACTATGAGGAAAAGCAGCAGATTCTGGAAGAAACCAGCGTCATGAAGCGGATGGAGCGAATCGTCCGCCTGCTGGAGGAGGAAAACGAGATTCTCAGCCTGGAGCAGAACATCCAGGAGAAGGTCCGGGAGCAGGTGGATAAGAACCAGCGGGAGTATTATCTGCGGGAGCAGATGAAGATAATCTCCGAGGAGCTGGGGGAGGCGGAAAGCCCCTACGAGGAGCTGGACCTTTACCGGCAAAGGATTCTGGCCCTGCACCTGCCGGCGGAATCGGAGGGGAAGCTCCTCAAGGAGCTGGATAAGCTCTCAAAGATGCCCGGCAGCTCCCAGGAGGGGGCGGTGATTCGCACCTACCTGGATACGGTGCTGGATCTCCCCTGGAACATCTGCACCAAAGACAAAATTGATATTCCCAAGGCGCGGCGTCTTTTGGACCAGGAGCATTACGGCCTTGCCAAGGTGAAGGAGCGGGTGCTGGAATCCCTGGCGGTACGCAAACTTTCGCCGGAGATTAAAGGGCAGATTATCTGTTTGGTTGGCCCTCCCGGCGTGGGGAAAACCTCCATCGCCCGCTCCATCGCCAAATCCATGGGCCGCCGGTATGTGCGGATGTCCCTGGGAGGCGTCCGGGACGAATCGGATATTCGGGGCCACCGCAAAACCTATGTCGCCTCCATGCCAGGGCGGATTATTGGGGCCATCCGGCAGGCGGGGAGCTCCAACCCCCTGCTGCTGCTGGACGAAATTGATAAGCTGGGCCACGACTTCCGGGGGGACCCCTCCTCGGCCCTGCTGGAGGTGCTGGACGCGGAGCAGAACCACAGCTTCCGGGACCACTTTTTGGAGATTCCCTATGACCTTTCCCAGGTCTTCTTTATCGCCACTGCCAACGACCGCAGCGCCATTCCGGCCCCGCTCCTGGACCGGATGGAAATTATCGAGCTTTCCAGCTACACCAGGGAGGAAAAGCTGCAAATTGCAAAGCGCCACCTGACCCAGAAGCAGGTAAAGCGCCATGGCCTGGAGAAAAAGCAGCTGAAAATCTCCGACAAGGCCCTGCGGGAGCTGATTGACCACTACACCCGCGAGGCCGGCGTGCGCACCCTGGAGCGGAACATCGCCGCCATCTGCCGCAAGGCCGCCATGGAGGTGGTCACCCAGGGGGAGGAGACCCGCATCGCCGTCACCCCCGCCAATTTGGAGGAATATCTGGGCCCCAGGAAATACCGGGACGACGAGCTGCTCCGGGGGGACCAGGTGGGCGTGGCCAACGGCCTGGCTTGGACCGCCGTGGGCGGGGAGCTGCTCCAGGTGGAAACCGCCGTGGTGGAGGGGTCCGGCAAAAACCAGTTTACCGGCAGCCTGGGGGATGTGATGAAGGAATCGGTGGCGGCGGCCATCACCTACATCCGGACCGTGGCCCGGCAGTACGGCATCAGCGAGAGCTTTTATAAGGACCGGGATATCCACATCCACTTCCCGGAGGGCGCGGTGCCCAAGGACGGCCCCTCAGCGGGGATCACCACCTGCACCGCCCTTGTCTCCGCCCTTTCCGGCATCCCGGTGCGCCACGACGTGGCAATGACTGGGGAAATCACCCTGCGGGGACGGGTGCTGCCCATCGGCGGCCTGAAGGAAAAGACCATGGCTGCCTACAAATACGGCATGAAGCAGGTGATCATCCCGGCGGCCAACCTCCCCGACCTGGCGGAGGTGGACCCGGTGGTGAAAGAGGCTATCCACTTTGTCCCCGCCGAGACTATGGAGACGGTGCTGCGCACCGCCCTCCTGCGGTATCCCCAGGAGGCGCACCCTGCCCCCGCGCCGGAGCGGGACCTGGCTATCCCCCCGGTGGAGGGAAGCAAGGGCCAGCCGGTGCTGCGGCAATGAGGAAGGAGAGATAGGCCATGAACTATCACAAGGTAAAGTTTCTCACCTCCTTTGGCACCGCCGGGCAGCTGCCCCCCTCGGAAAAGCCGGAGATTGTCTTTGCCGGGCGCTCCAATGTGGGGAAATCCTCCCTCATCAACCGCCTTTTTAACCAAAAATCCCTGGCGCGGGTCAGCGCCACCCCTGGAAAGACCGCCACCATCAATTTCTTCGAGACGGAGAACCTGATCTTCGCCGACCTCCCCGGCTACGGCTACGCCAAGGTGAGCCGGGGGGAGAAGCGCCGCTGGGCGGACCTGATTGAGGGATACTTTGCCCAGGACCGGGATATCGCTTTGGTCCTCTCTCTGGTGGACAGCCGGCACCCGCCCTCGGCGGACGACCGGATGATGCTGGAGTTCCTCATCGAAAACGAGCTGCCCTTTGTAGTGGTTCTCACCAAGATTGATAAGCTCTCCCCCCGGCAGCGGCAGGAACGGCTGGAGGCCTTCCGCCAGGAGCTGTCCTATGGGGAGCAGCTGACCCTGCTGCCCTTCTCCTCCCAAACCGGGGAAGGGCGGGAGGAGCTGCGGAACCTTCTGGACCAGCTGGAGGCGGACCTTCTCCAGGAGGATGGGGAGGAGGAAGGAGAATGACAGCCATGTTTCTTTCGGAGCACCTGGATGTGAACCCGCTGGGACACCTGGCCGTGGACGGGGTGGATACCCTGGCGCTGGCGGAGGAGTACGGCACCCCCCTCTATGTGATGAGCGAGGCCGCCATCCGGGAGAACTGCCGCCTTTATCAGCGCTCCATGGAGCGTTTTTACGGCGGCCAGGGGATGGTGGCCTACGCCTCCAAGGCCTTCTGCTGCAAGGCTATCTGCCGCCTGGTGATGGAGGAGGGCCTGGGGCTGGACGTGGTCTCCGCCGGGGAGCTGTATACCGCCCGCGCGGCGGATTTCCCCATGGAAAAGGTGGTCTTCCACGGCAACAACAAGACGGTGGAGGAGCTGTCCCTGGCCCTGGAGTACGGGGTGGGGAGAATCGTGGCGGATAACCTCACCGAGCTGCGGCTTTTGGACACCCTGGCAGCGGCCAGGGGGATGAAAGCCTCGGTGATGCTCCGGGTAAAACCCGGCATCGACGCCCACACCCACAGCTTTATCCGAACCGGCCAAATCGACAGCAAGTTCGGCTTTGCCCTGGAGACAGGGGAGGCGCTGGCGGCAGTCCAGGCGGTGCTGGGGGCCAACAATCTGCAGCTGCTGGGCCTCCACTGCCACATCGGCTCCCAGATATTTGACATCGAGCCCTTCTGCCACGCCGCTAAGGTGATGCTGGAGTTTATGGGCCTTATCTGCCGGGAGACCGGCGCGGTCCTCCCAGAGCTGAACCTGGGCGGCGGCTTCGGTATCCAGTACATACAGGAAAACGACCCGGTCCCCTATCACCGGTATATGGAGAAGGTCTCCAAGGTGGTGAAGGAGACCTGCGAAAAGCTGGGATTTCCCACCCCCTTTATCCTCATCGAGCCAGGGTGATGCCCGCCATATAGGTAAACATCCTCTGGTAGTGATAGGAGGAGC
>WSMP01000050.1 GCA_013316495.1 Angelakisella sp. | reverse complement strand
CTTCTTTTTCTTCTTACGAAAGAAGAAAAAGAAGCAAAAAGAAGAACGGCCAAAGCTATCAATAAAAAGTGCTAAGTCCAAAACTCCAGGCACTCGCTTACGCCCTATAGAGGGTTAAGCCCCCATAGGGGCGGGTAGGGCGAGACTCCGGCGGCACGCCGGGCGTAAAGCCTTACAGCGCCAGCTTTTCCAGGTCGCCAATCTTCACCGGGATGACCTCCTCCACCGGCTCCCCCAGAAAAACCTCCGCCACAGCGGAAAAGCTGCCTCCGGCGTCGGTGACAAAGTACCGGCGGCTTCCCCCCGCCTTTTTGGGGGAGAGAAGGCCCTTTTCTGCCAAAAGCCTCCCGGCGGTGCGGGCGGCCTCCCGGCCGGAGTTCACCAGCGTTACCCCCGCCCCCAGGAAAGCCTGAATCAGGGGGGCCAAAAGGGGATAGTGGGTGCACCCCAGGATAAGGGTGTCAATCTGCTGCTTTTGCAGAGCGCCCAGGTAGTATTCCACCGCCGGGAGGGCGATGGGGTCATCGGGGGCGATATGCCCGTCCTCCACCAAGGGGACAAAAGGGGACAGGCCAGGTCGAAGACGGCCAGCCCCGGTTCCAGCGCCCGAAGGGCGGCAGGGAACTTGCCGCTGCGGATGGTGGCCGCCGTGGCGATAACCCCCACCCGGCCGGTGCGGGTGGTCGCTGCCGCCGCCTGGGCAGCGGGGGCCACCACCTCCACAAAGGGGCAGTCCGTTTTTTGGCGCAGCAGCTCCCCGGCCACCGAGCTGACGGTGCCGCAGGCGCAGACCACCGCCTTCACCCCCTGGTCCAGAAGAAAAGCGGCGTCCTCCTGGGCGTACCGAGTGATGATTTCCGCCCCGCGGGAGCCGTAGGGCACCCGCCCGGTATCCCCAAAGTACAGGAGGTCCTCCCCAGGGAGAAGGGCCGCCAGCTCCCGCAGGGCGGTAAGGCCCCCCAGGCCGGAATCAAAGACGCCAATGGGCCGGGTATCCATCTCCTATCCCTCCTCTGCCTCCAGGGCCAGCTGGATGAGCCGGGTCAAAAGCTCCGAATATTCCATGCCGGAGGCGGTCATCAGCTTGGGGTACATGCTGATGCTGGTAAAGCCCGGCAGGGTGTTCACCTCGTTGAGGATATACCCCCCGTCCTCCAGGGCGAAGAAATCCACCCTGGCCAGCCCCTGGCAGCCCAGAACCTGGTAGGCCCGCCGGGCCGCCTGGCGGATGGCCTCGGTTTGGGCCTCCGGGATGCGGGCGGGGATGTACAGCGCGGTGGAGCCATCCAGGTACTTGCCTTCGTAATCGTAAAGCCCCCGCTGGGGGACGATCTCCCCCAGCTGCCGGGAGGGGATCACCGCTCCGGCGTTGCCCAGGACAGCGCATTCCACCTCCACCCCCCGGACCGCCTCTTCGATGATCACCTTCCGGTCCTCCCGGAAGGCGGTGTCCAGGGCGGCGGCGAGGCCGTCGGGGTCCTCCGCCCGGCTGACCCCCACCGAGGAACCGGCGCAGGCGGGCTTGACAAAGACCGGCCAGCCCAGGTCCCTGGTGACGGCGGCGGCCAGCGCCTCCTCGTCCCGATCCTCCTGGGTGACGCAGAGCCAGCGGGCGTTGGGGATGCCGCTGGCGGTGAGGATGGTCTTGGTGAGGGCCTTATCCATGCAGACCGCGCTGGCGGCCACACCGCACCCCACGCAGGGGATACCGGCCAGCTGGGCCAGCCCCTGGATGGAGCCGTCCTCCCCGTTTTTGCCGTGAAGGGCGGGGAAGATAACATCCACCTGGGTGCGCCACCACCCCGCCTTGCCATCAAGGAGCAGCAGGCCATGGTGCTCCCGGTCGGGGGACAGGATGGCGTGGGAGAGGTCCGGGTCCTGCTCCCAGCTGCCGTCGGCGATGGCGGCGGTGGTGATGCCCTCGTGGCAGAGGAACCACGTTCCCTCCCTGGTGATGCCCACCACCAGGGGGTTCCACCGCTGCCGGTCGATATTTTCCAGGATAGAAGCGGCGGTTAGCCGGGACACCTCGTGTTCGCTGGAGACGCCGCCGAAGAACACCGCCACGGTGTTTTTATTCATTATATAAAGCCCCCACTTCTGTTGTCTTGCAATCTCAGTATACTATAACACATCCCCCGAATATGCGCAAGGCCGGAAAAGCGGGGAGACTTTATGCTACATCTATCAAAAAAGCCGAGCCTTGGGGGGGCTCTGTCCCTGCCCAAAATACACCAGTACTTCCTTGGGAAACGTTTCCTTGTGGAAAAGAATTGACCATAGCGAATAAAAATTAGCCTCCAGGTATGTCTCTTTCATGGCAGAATTGGCGAAATTCTGCCGGAAACGGCTTTTTTCCTTGACCAACGACGATTTACTGTGGTATCATGATTCAATAAAACCATCAAAATTGCGCGGCTGTGCGGCTTTCAGCGGCCGGCCGGTGATTTTTTACGAGGAGTGTGACGCGGTTGGGCAAATATATCGTAAAGCGGATCGCAATGGGAATCCTGAGCGTTTTCATCGTTGCGACCCTGACCTTCTTTCTGATGAACCTGGTCCCAGGCGGTCCCTTTGTGGCGGAAAAATCCATCAGTAAGGCGGCCCAGGAGGCTTTGGAGGCCAAATTCGGCTTGGATAAGCCCCTCCTTCAGCGGTATACCACCTATATGACCGACTTCCTCCAGGGGGATATGGGCTTCAGCCTGCGGCAGAGGGGACGCACCGTCTCGGATATCATCTTCTCCAAGTTCCCCGTCTCCGCCCGTCTGGCCGGCATCGCCGTTGTGGTGGCCCTCTGCGTGGGCATCCCCCTGGGGTGTGTCTCCGCCTACAACCGGGGGAAGCTGCCGGATAACTTCATCATCGTCCTGGGGACCTGCGGCATCGCCATCCCCAGCTTTATCAGCAGCGTGCTGCTCCTCTATACCTTCGGAAGCTGGCTCCAGCTTTTGCCCACCATGGGCCTTAACGACGCCGCCTCCTACATCATGCCGGTGACGGCCCTGGCTATCTATCCCACCGCCTACATCACCCGGCTGATGCGCTCCAGCCTTTTGGACGTTATGGGGCAGGATTACATCCGCACTGCCAAGGCCATGGGCCTTTCCAGCTTTATGACCCTCTTTAAGCACGCCCTGCGCAACGCCCTGCTGCCGGTAATCGCCTATGTCGGCCCCATGCTGGCCTCCCTGATGACCGGCTCCTTCGTGGTGGAAAAGATTTTCACCATCCCCGGCCTGGGGCGGGAGTTTGTCTCCTCCATCACCAACCGGGACTACACCATGATTATGGGCACCACCATCATCCTGGCCGCCCTGGTCATCGCCGCCAACGTCCTTGTGGATATCCTCTATAAGGTCATCGATCCCCGCATTAAGCTGAAGTAACAAAGAAGGAGGAGAAACGCTGTGGAACACACTCAAAACACCCCGGAGCTGGAAAAGCTCCCCCTCGGCCCGGACGACTTCTCCCCCGCCACCGCCAGCGAAAAAGAGAGCCTCGTCATTATGCGGGAGAGCGTTAACTTTTGGGCGGACGGCCTGCGCCGCCTGCGGAAAAACAAGATTGCCATGGTGAGCCTGTTCTTCATCCTGCTCATTGTGATATTCGCCTATATCCTCCCCAGCTTCTGGCCCTATACCTACGACCAGCAGATTAAATACAGCGAGAATCTTTCCGCCTTTGAATACGGAAAGACCGAGCTCCAGCGCATCGAGGCGGGGGAATCGGTCTTCCCCCACATCTGCGGTACCGATAAGCTGGGGCGGGACTTCGCCGTCCGCCTGATGATGGCTACCCGCGTAAGCCTGACGGTGGGCATCATCTGCTCCATCTGCGTCCTGGTTATCGGCGCCACCTACGGCGCGGTGGCCGGCTTTACCGGCGGCCTGGTGGACGATATTATGATGCGTTTTACCGATATCCTTTACACCATCCCGGATATTTTGCTGATTATCCTTCTGTCCATCACCCTCAAGCCCCGCATCATCAGCCTGGCCGAGACCCCAGGCTTTGAGTGGATGCAGAAGGTGGGGGCCAACCTCATCGCCATGTTCATCGTCTTCGCCCTGCTGTACTGGGTGGGGATGGCCCGCATCACCCGCAGCCAGGTGCTGGTGCTGAAGGAATCCGAGTATGTCACCGCCGCCCGCGCCCTGGGGGCCGGCAGCGGCCGGATCATCCGCAAGCACCTTTTGACCAACTGCATCGGCACCCTTATCGTCACCACCACCCTCCAGATACCCGCCGCCATCTTTACCGAAAGCTACCTGAGCTTCCTGGGCCTGGGGGTATCGGCGCCTATGCCCTCCCTGGGCTCCCTGGCCACCGATGCCGTTAAGGGGATGAACACCTACCCCCACCTGCTGCTGCTGCCCGCCATCCTTATCAGCGTTACCATCCTGGTCTTTAACCTGTTTGGCGACGGCCTGCGGGACGCCTTCGACCCGAAGCTGAAAAATTAAGGGGAGGGGAGATACAAAATGAGTGAAAAGCTGCTGGAAATCAAAGACGAACATCTCTCCTTCTTCACCCCCGCCGGGGAGGTAAAGGCACTGAACGGCGTTTCCTTCTCCCTGGACGAGGGGGAGGTGCTGGGCATTGTGGGAGAATCCGGCTCCGGCAAATCGGTGACGGCCTATTCCATCATGGGTCTCACCGCCTACCCCGGCAGGCTCATCGGCGGAACCATCCGCTTTAACGGCCACCAGGTGGAGCGGATGAGCGAAAAGGAGTTCCGCAAGATGCGGGGAAACGAGGTCTCCATCATCTTCCAGGACCCCATGACCAGCCTGAACCCGGTGTACACCATCGGCAACCAAATCGAGGAGGTTATCCGCCTCCACACCGATAAATCCAAGGGGGAGGCCAGGGCCAGAGCCAAGGAGCTGCTGGAGCTGGTGGGCATCAACGAGCCGGATAAGCGGCTGAAGCAGTACCCCCACGAGCTTTCCGGCGGGATGCGCCAGCGGGTGATGATCGCCATTGCCCTGGCCTGCGAGCCCAAGCTGCTCATCGCCGACGAGCCCACCACCGCCCTGGACGTCACCATCCAGGCCCAGATCCTGGAGCTGATGCAGGAGCTGCGCCAAAAGATGGGGATGAGCATCATCATGATCACCCACGACCTGGGGGTGGTGGCCAGCATGTGCGAGCGCATCGCTGTCATGTACGCCGGCCACATTGTGGAGTACGGCTCCACCGATGAAATCTTCTACCACCCCAGCCACGAATACACCAAGGGCCTTATTGGCTCCATCCCCAAGCTGACCACCGAGGAATCGGAGCGGCTGGTGCCCATCGAGGGGCAGCCGGTGGACCTGCTGAACCCGCCGGCGGGCTGTCCCTTCGCCCCCCGGTGCCGCAGCTGCATGAAGGTCTGCCTGCGGCGGATGCCCCCCAAGACCCAGCTGAGCGACACCCACTACAGCTACTGCTGGCTGCGCCAGAAGGAAGCGGCGGAAGGAGGCGAAAGGGCGTGAGCGGAGAACGAAATCTAATTGAAATCCAGCATCTCCAGCAGTATTTCCCTGCTGGAGGACGGGGCCAGAAGCGCCGCTGGGTCCAGGCGGTGGACGACGTCTCCTTCTTCATCCGCAAGGGGGAGACCCTGGGGCTGGTGGGAGAATCCGGCTGCGGCAAGACCACCGTGGGCCGGACCATGCTCCGCCTCTACGAGCCCACCGACGGCCGCATCCTCTACGACGGGGAAGTGATTTACGACAGCGGCAGGTGCCCCCTCCAAAACGCCGACGGAAGCCCTGTTTTGGATGAAAACGGCAGCCCCAAATGCGGGGTGAAAACCGCCGTGGATATGCTCCCCTTCCGCCGGAAGATGCAGATCGTCTTCCAGGACCCCTACGCCAGCCTGGACCCCCGCATGACCATTGGGGATATTGTGGGGGAATCCATTGATATCCACAAGCTCTGCTCCAGTAAGCAGGAGCGCCGGGAGCGCATTATCTCCCTTTTGGAGCGGGTGGGCCTGAACAGCGAGCACGCCAACCGCTACCCCCACGAGTTTTCCGGCGGGCAGCGGCAGCGGGTGGGCATCGCGCGGGCCCTGGCGGTGCGTCCGGAGTTCATCGTCTGCGATGAGCCGGTTTCCGCTCTGGATGTTTCCATCCAGGCCCAGGTGGTGAATATGTTCGAGGATTTGCAGCGGGAAATGGGCCTTACCTATCTCTTTATCGCCCACGACCTCAGCGTCGTCAAGCATATCTCCAACCGCATCGGCGTTATGTACCTGGGCAAGCTGGTGGAGCTGGCGGACAGCTTTGAGCTGATTGCCCACAGCGTCCACCCCTATACCCGGAGCCTGATTTCTGCCATTCCGGTGGCGGACCCCCAGGTGGCGCGGGCCTCCAAGCGCATCCCCCTCCAGGGGGACGTGCCCAGCCCCCTGAATCCTCCCAGCGGCTGCCGCTTCCGCACCCGGTGCCCCTACGCCGACGAGCAATGCGCGGCGGAGGTGCCCGTCTTCCGGGAGATTGGCCCCGGCCACTGGGCCGCCTGCCACCATTTGGACAGGGTGGAAGGGGAAATGACCCCCCTGCTGCCGGTTACCATGGGGTAAGCGAAAAATAAAAATTTTGCCCGCGGGCAAAAAAATACCCTGTTCACCCATCGCGATGGGTGAACAAACCATCCTAACGGTATCATCCGCGCATAAGGCGTGGCGTGAATACAGCGCGCAGGAAAGACCTGCCTGCAAACTAGTAAATGGAGATGAAAGAATGAACGCAAAGAAGATTCTTGCCCTGGCCCTGGCAGCCCTGATGGTCCTTGCCATGGCGGCCTGCAACGGCAACAATGGCGGCAACGCCAGCGACCCTGCCAATAACGGCAGCAGCACCCCTTCTGGCAGCGGGAACGACGCGGAACCCACCATTGCCAGCGAGTTCTCCGTCCAGATCGGCCCCAACCCGGAGACCCTGGACCCCGCCCTCAACAGCGCGGTGGACGGCGGCAACATGCTGGTCACCCTCTTTGAGACCCTCCTCATCATCGATGAAAACCTGGAGGTGCAGCCCGGCCAGGCCGAGAGCTACACCGTCAGCGAGGACGGCCTCACCTGGACCTTCACCATGCGTGACGGCCTGAAGTGGTCCGACGGCACCGACCTTACCGCCAAGGACTTTGAGTACACCTTCAAGCGCCTGGCGGACGTCAACCTGGCTGCCCCCTACGGCGAAACTGTCATCGGCATGGTGGACGGCTATCAGGACGCCATCGGCAACCCCGATAAGGACGGCAACATGACCACCGAGCCGGACATCGAGAAGCTGAACGTCAAGGCCAGCGACGACGGCAAGACCCTGACCATCGTTCTGTCCTACCCCTGCTCCTACTTTGACAAGCTGGTTGCCTTCGGCACCATGAGCCCTGTCCAGCAGGCCACTGTGGAGGCCAACGGCGACGCCTGGGCCACCAAGCCGGAGACCTACGTCTGCAATGGTCCCTTCATGATCAGCGAGTGGACCCCCAGCGAGCGCATCGTTGTGAAGAAGAACCCCAACTACAACGGCGGCTGGGATTCCTCCCGCATCGTCACCGAGACCATCAACTTCCTGCTGCTGGAGGATTCCAGCGCCTCCTTTGCAGCCTATAACAGCGGCGCCGCTGTGCTGATCAAGGATGTTCCCACTGAGGAAATCCCCAGCCTCACCAAGGTGGAGGACGGCGGCGACTACTATGTGGATACCATTCTGGGCACCTACTATGTTTCCATGAACGACGCCATCGCCCCCTTCAACGATATCAACGTCCGGAAGGCCCTGAACCTGGCTATCGACCGTGACTACATCGCCAATGTCATCATGCAGGGCACCTACACCCCCGCCTACAACTTCGTGGGCCCCGGCGTTACCGATGCCTCCGGGATGTTCTTTGACAACTCTGTTGCTGCCAACGGCGGCAAGACCTACATCAGCGAGGACTATGAGGCCAACAAGAAGCTGGCCCAGGAGGCTTTGGCTGCTGCCGGGTATCCGGGTGGCGAGGGCTTCCCCACCATCACCTACTCCACCAACGACACCGGTTACCATGTGGCCGTTGCCGAGTATCTCCAGAGCTGCTACAAAGAGGTTCTGGGCATCACCATGAACATCGACCGTGTTGAGTGGGCCTCCTTCACCCCCCTGCGCCGGGCCGGCGACTACCAGATGTCCCGTAACGGCTGGGTCATGGACTACAACGACGCTTCCAACATCATCGAGCTGCTGTACTCCACCAACGGCAACAACGACGGTAAGTACAAGAGCGCTGCCTTCGACGCCGCCATCGACACTTCCCGTGTCGCCGACCAGGGCGAGCACTTCAAGGCCCTCCACGAGGCCGAGAAGATCATGATGGAGGACTACGCCTGCATCCCCGTTGCCTACTACAACGACTTCTGGCTCCAGAGCCCCTCCCTGAAGGGCAGCTGGCACAGCCCCTATGGCTACTGGTTCTTCCAGTACGCCTATGTGGAGGAGTAAGCTCCCCCCGCCAATAAGTAGGTAAAACAAGGCCCCCGCTGCTCCTTTGGAGCAGCGGGGGCCTTTTGCAGAGGTGGGTTTCCTTTACACCATAAAAAAGCCCACCGCCAATGCACTGGCAGCCCCGCCGGAGGCTCATTAAAGAGACCTCGCACGCTCGGCCCACTGCTCTCAAAAACACCCCACTGGGGTGTTTTTGATGGGCAGCCCGTGCGGCCCCCTGGTACCGGCCCGGCGGGCTTTTCAGCTCCAAACGGCTACCGCCGTTTGTCACCAAAAGACCCGCCGCTCCTCGTCCAGGGTGCCGCCCTCGGTGCAAGGCGGAAGGCTTCCTTCTTTCTTTTTCTATCGCAAAAAGAAAGAAGCAAAGAAAAAGGCTCCCTTCGGAAGGAGTTCCGCCTTCTGCGGAAGGCGGCCGGGGCGCTGCCCCTGGACCCCGCCCCCCTTTGAAAAGGGGGGACGGAAACTTTACCGGCCTTCGGCCCTACTGGCTAAGACTCCAGGTACTAACTTTCGCCTTTTTGCAAGGTTAAGCCCCCAAAGGGGGCGTGTAGGGCGCGACACCGGCGGCACGCCGGCGGCCTTCGGCCCTACTGGCTAAGACTCCAGGTACTGACTTTCGCCTTTTGCAAAGGTAAGGCCGAAGGCCGTGTAGGGCGAGACCGCGGGGGCACCCCGCTTAGGCGAACATCTTCTCGGCGTTGGCTTTTCGGGGCTTTTCACGAGGAGTCTCCTGGGGACGGTACTCCGGAAGGGGCGGCAGGCTGATTCGTTCCCCCAGCTCCCGGAAAAGACGTTCCGGAGCGGAAGGGGTTTGCAAAATCAGGGAAATCTCATCCTTGACCGCCCGCAGCGGGCTTAGATTCACCTGGGCGGTGTGCCCCAAAAGGGTCAGCCGCAGCGTCTCCCCCTCCTCCTTGGTCTCCCACAGGGGCGGGGATTGGTTGATGGTCACCGCCCGAATCTGGCGGTCCACCTTCACCAGCCCCAGCCAGCAGGCGACGGCCCCTGCCAGCAGGATGGCGAGGACCGGGCCGGGGCCGCGTTTTTTTGGAACGCCCTTTCGGGGGCGTCTTTTCTTTTTTGCGGGCATGGGGCAGTTCAGTCCTTTTTCTCCTCCAGCAGGTAGTCCGCCAGGATAGGGGCCACCAAACGGGCGGTATACTTGGCCTCCTCCAGGGTGTTGCCGTTGGTGCCAAACTCAAAGAGGAGGGAATCAGGGGTCATCCACAGGTTGTAGTTGCGGTAGCAGAAGAAGACGGGGCGCATCAGGCCGGGGTACTTTTCTTCCACCGCGCTGGTAAGACCGGCGGCAAAGCGGAAATTTTCCTCCCAGCCGGGGACCCCTACCGTGCCGTCGTCGCAGGGGGCGATAATCATCAGCTGGGCCGCCTTGCGCCCGCCCACCTCCTGCACCACCTTGATGGTGGATCCGTCGTCGTACAGGACGGCGTCCCGGTGAACGTCAATCGCCATACGGATGGAGGGATATTTCTCCAGATACTCCTGGATGGTGGCGGCGCTGCGGTCGTAGGCGCCGTTGTAGGCGGGGTAATCGTGCTGGGTGACGTCGTGGATCACCCCGATGCCGTGGGCCTCCAGGGCCTGGGCCAGTTCCTCCCCCACGGCGGCCATATTGGCAGTATTGTCCTGGCTGCGCCAATTATTCCTGCTGTCGTAGATATCCCCGTCCCATTCCTCATAGCTTTCGGTGGTGTGGGTGTGGTAGATGAGAACCTGGGGCTCCGGCCCCGGCTCCAGGGTGAGGGCGGCGGGGGTCTCCAGCACCTGGTCGATTTCGGTAAGCTCCAGCTTTGTATAGTTGCGGATCCAGCCGAATTTGTACCGGCAGAAGGCGGGGTTGCCGCTTTCCCCCGTCATATTCACCTGGTGCAGGGGGGCCTGGTACTCCTCCGGAATCTCCGGCGGCTCCCCCTGGGGCAGGGGCGGCAGCAGCTGGGACGGGGGCTGCTG
>WSMP01000049.1:8799-10516 GCA_013316495.1 Angelakisella sp. | reverse complement strand
AGCTTTGGCCGCTTTTCTTTTTGCCTCTTTTTCTTTTCCCGCGAAAAGAAAAAGAGGACTGGATGCAGAGCCTAGCCCGTCCATTTGCAGCTTCCTCTGGCATTTTCCGGCAAACTATGCTATAATAGCGGAGTGCCCCCGGCGTGCCGCCAGTGTCCCGCCGGTGTCCCGCCCTACCCGGCCTTCGGCCTTACATCTTTTGGGAATCCTAAGTAGGTGCCTGGAGACCAGAGCGGTTTAATGTGCGGAGTGCCCCCGGCGTGCCGCCCTACCTGGCCTTGGGCCATACATTTTTCAGAAAGGAGGGGCCGCTGATGGACCACCTATCCTCCCGTTTGATTCGCGGGTTGGCGATGCTTACAGCCATTGTTTTGGCAGGCTGTTCCGTTCAGGGGGCTGCCCCCGGACCGGATGTTGTACTGCCGCCTATGGCTGCCGGAGGCGGCATTATCTCCTCCGACCAGGGAGCGGCCTCCGCCCCGGACACCCCTCCGGAACCGGAGCCGCCGGAAAATCCAGATTCCCAGGAGGAAGCGCCCTCCTTCCAGGAGCTTCCTTCCTCCCTCCCGCCATCCAGTAGCAGCTCCCAGCCACTGCCGCCTTCCTCCGTGGCGTCGAAGCCTCCTGTATCGGAGGAACCGGAGGAGGAAGAGCTTGAGGAAGACGACGAGGATGACGAGGATGACGAGGATGAGGATGAGGAGGAAGACGAGGAAGAGGACAAGCCGGTCCATGTCCGGCCCTCCCGGCCATCCTCCTCCTCTTCTTCCTCCAGCGTCCCTCCCGCCGAGCCGGAGGCGGATGACAATACCGGGGATAACGGCAGTAGTGATGACGGCAGTGCCTCCGGCTGGCAGGACCTCCGGGTTCAGTACAATGGTTCCGTCGTCAGTGGCAGCGGTGTTTCCATTGTGGCTCGAATCGTCCAAAACGAGATACGCGATACATACCCCGACGAAGCCATCAAGGCCCAGGCGGTGGCGGCATACACCTTTGTGCGTTATCACAATACCACTGGCGCCGGAAGCGCCCCGGCAGTGGGACTGGCCAACGCCTCCGAAAAGGTCACCCGGCTGGTGCGGGAGGTAGCGGGGGAGGAGATTACCTACGGCGGCAAGCCGATTCTGGCCTCCTACTGCGCTATGAGCGCCGGACAGACAGCCTCCTCCCGCAGTGTTTGGGGAAGGGACCTTCCATACCTCACGCCGGTGGACAGCTCGGAGGACGAGGAGGAAAGCGGATTCCTGCGCACCACCGAGTTCTCCTCCAGCCAGGTGAAGTCCAAGCTGCAAAGCGCCCTGGGGGTGAACCTGGACGGCATAGCCCCGGAAAGCTGGTTTGAGATTCTTTCCTGGTGGGATGACGGCCCCTATGTCAACGAGGTGCGCATTGGCGGCACGGTGACCACCACCGGCCGCAAGCTGCGGGAAAATGTCTTTGGCCTGCGCTCCGCCGCCTTTGAGGTGTCGTATGACGCGGGAACGGACCGCTTCACCTTCACCACACGGGGCTACGGCCACGGCGTGGGAATGAGCCAGGTGGGTGCGAAGCGCCTGGCCAGCGCCGGCTGGAACCACATAGAGATTTTGGAACATTATTACAGCGGGGCGGAGGTAGGCTGACCTCCCCCCACAGGAAAACCCCCCGCCCGTATGACCGGGTGGGGGGTTTATGTACGGTTCTTCGGTTACTCAGCCCTCGCTGATGGCGCCGGTGG
>WSMP01000049.1:0-8699 GCA_013316495.1 Angelakisella sp. | reverse complement strand
GGGGGGTTTATGTACGGTTCTTCGGTTACTCAGCCCTCGCTGATGGCGCCGGTGGGGCAGATGCCAGCACAGGTACCGCAGTCGATGCAGGTATCAGCGTTAATCTCGTAGTGGGCGTCGCCCTGGGAGATCGCGCTAACGGGGCACTCGCCCTCGCAGCTGCCGCAGCTGATGCACTCGTCACTGATTACATAGGCCATTATCAATACACCTCCTAGGTTGGTTTGCTTTTATTGTAGCATAAACCTGGAAAAATGCAACTGGTTTTTTTCGCTTTCACAAAAAATCAGGCTTTTTCCTCGGCAGAAGGTCCCTTGGGGCTGTCCTTTCGGCCCCCCTGACGGGCCTCCCCGCGGATGGGGCGCACATCCCCCTTGTCGTAGACAGAAAGCACCCCTTCGTCGCTGGACTGGAGGTTCACCTTCAGCTGCCCGGTGAGGAGGCTCACCTCCTTCACCACCCCCCGGCCATCGGGGGTGTTCACCACCGCGCCCACCTTGGGGGTGGTGCGCAGCAGCTCCTCGTAGGCAGGCTGCTCATATTTGAGGCAGCACATCAGCCGTCCGCAGGTGCCGGAGATTTTGGTAGGATTCAGGGAAAGACCCTGCTCCTTCGCCATTTTAATGGACACCGGCTGGAACTCCCCCAGGAAGGAGGAGCAGCAGAAGGGCCGCCCGCAGATGCCCAGTCCCCCCAGCATCTTGGCCTCGTCCCGGACGCCAATCTGCCGCAGCTCGATGCGGGTGCGGAAAACAGAGGCCAGGTCCTTTACCAGCTCCCGGAAGTCCACCCGTCCGTCGGCGGTGAAGTAGAAAAGGATTTTGGAGTTATCAAAGGCGTACTCCACCCCCACCAGCTTCATCTCCAGCTTGTTGGCGTTTATCTTCTCCTGGCAGATGCGGTAGGCCCGCTTTTCCTTCTGGCGGTTTTCTTCCATCCGCCGCAGGTCCTCCTTGTTGGCAGAACGCACCACCTTCTTCAGGGGCTTTACGATGCTTTCGTCCGCTACCTCTTTGTTGGCGATGGCGACGGTGCCGCACTCCACCCCGCGGGCAGTCTCTACAATCACCAGCTCCCCCAGGGAGTAGTCCTTCTGGTCCGGGTCAAAATAATAGATTTTGCCCACTTCCTTAAATCGAACGCCAATTACCACCGCCATATAGGGGAACCTCCAGCTTTATTTCAAATTCTTTCGTTGGGTGCTTTATCGCTTTTTTGTGGATAAAAGGGCTGTCAGCAGGGGAAGGTAGCCGTTTTGACGGTTGCGCTCCTCCGCCAGGGCCAGCCGCCGCCGGATGGAAGCGGCCGCCGCCGGGGAAAGCCCCAGCTGCCCCTGCATCTCCGGCAGCATCACCAGGCGGGAGGCCTGCTCCAGCAGGGCGGCGTAGTCCCCCCGGTTTTTTTCCCAGGGTGTGGCCACCGCCAGGATTCCATAGGGTTCCCCCGCCGCCATAGCCGCCACCAGGCTTTGGGCGGCCCGCCCCTTCTTTGCCGCCTGGGGCTGGGTCAAAATCTGCTCCCCCTCCCCTGGGTTGCCGCAGCAAAGGAGAGCCGCCTCCCGGTATTCCGCCAGGGCATGTCCCGGAAGACGCTCCTCCAGCAGCTGGGCGCACGCCTCCAGGGGCAGCGGCCGCAGGGATACCGTCACCACACGGGAAAGGATGGTGGGCAGCAGCCGGAACTTGTTATCGCAGGTAAGGATAAAAAAGGTGGCCTCCGGCGGCTCCTCCAGGATTTTAAGCAGCAGATTTTGGGCTGGGGGCAGCAGATGCTGGGCCTCCGCCAGGATATACACCTTGGCCCGGCCTTCGCTGGGGCCCCGGTGGGCCTCCGCCCGCAGCTGGCGCAGGGCCTCCACCTTAAAGCGGTCCGGATCCTCCCGGCCGTTTACCAGGGTGATGTCGCTGTGAACTCCGGCCAGCACCTTGCGGCAGTGGAGGCATTCCCCGCACATCTCCCCCTGCTGCCGCTGGCAGAGAATTGCCCCCGCTAGGGCCGTTGCCAGGTCGGTGCGTCCGCTCCCCGGCTCTCCCTCCAAACAGAGGCTGTGCACCAGCCGCCCCTCCTCCGCCATGGCCCGCAGCACCGGCGGCAGGTGGGGCAGCGCTTTTCTCTGGTCCATCAGGCCTTTTCGAACCGCTCAACATTCATCACAAAGATGGTGGCCCCTCCCACAGTGACCTGCACCGGCATCCCGGCGTACATCCCCGCGCTGAAGGAGGCGGTGGAGGGGACCATCTTGGTGCGCTTGCGGGAATTATCTGCGATGATCTTGATGACATCATCCACCTTCTCGTCCTCCACGCCAATGAGGAGGGTGGTGTTGCCGGACATGAGGAACCCGCCGGTGGTGGCCAGACGGGTCACCGAATACTTTTCCCTTGTGAGGGTGCGGGACACATTGGAGCTGTCGTCATTGGAGACGATGGCTAGGATCATTTTCATAAAGCAGTCACTCCCTATTATTGGGTTCTGGCCCATAGGCCCTACATTTGTTGTCTATTATATGATACCACAAACCGGGGGAAAATACCAGTAGCAGCCCTTATCGGAAAGTTAGCGCACCACAAAGATGCTTTCGATGCCGCTGCTTTGGAGAAACCGCACCGTCTGGGCGGTAATCTCCTCGCCGGGGACCAGCATGGGAATGCCGGGGGGACAGCTGCTTACCACGCGGGAGGAGACCCTCCCCGGACAGGAGGCCGCCGGCAGCTCCACCTCCCGGCGGGCCATGGCCTCGCTTACCGAAAGAAGCTGGCGGGGCAGGCGGATGGTGGCAGGGTACCGGGGCTCCGGCAGGAGGGAGCGGCTTTTGGCCGCCCCGGCCAGGGCGGAGCGCAGGCGGTCGATTTCCAGGGGGGTGTTCCGGGGGGAAAGCATGAACACCGCCACCGTCCGGTCCAGGTACTCCGGCTCCACCCCGCGGGAGCGCAGGAACCGGCCGAAGCTCTCCGGGGTGTGTCCCAGGCTCTCAAAGCCCAGTGCCAGGCGGATGGGGTCCCGGACAAAGGCCTTTACCACGTCATATCCCAGCTCCCCCGCATCCCGGCGCAGCTCCTCCACCACGCCGGAAAGCTCCCAGAATTCCCCCGCCTTTTCGGTGATGGATTCCAAGGCGCTTTCTGCCGAAAGCATGATGAGATAGCTGGGGCTGGTGCTGCCGAAGAGGGACATGGCGTATTTGGCCTCCCGGTAGTAGTCCGGGTCCGCCAGGTGCAGCACCGCTGCCCCGGTGAGGGCGGGAAGGTTTTTGTGGAGACTGTCGCAGCAGAAGTCCGCTCCCACGCTCATGGGGTGGAGAGCCGCCCGGAAGCACCGCAGATGGGCCCCATGGGCGTTATCCACCAGCAGGACCTTCCCCGCCCGGTGGCACACCTCCGCAATGTCCGCCACATTTGCCATCTGGCCGAAGTAATCCGGGCTGGTGATGTACACCGAACCGGCGTCCGGATGGGCGGCGATGGCCGCCTCCACATCCTCCGGAGTGGGGGGGAGGGCAATGCCGGGAATGCCCTCCCGGCGGGAGGCAATGTGTCCCGGCAGCCAGCAGGGGTCCAGGCCCAAAAGGCCCATGGTGGCTACCGCGCTGCGGTGGATGATTCGCCCGCAGATGACGGTGCTGCCCCGGCTGCGGGCCAGGTAGAGCATCGTCTGGATGCAAAGGGTGCTGCCCCCGGCGGAAAGAAGGCAGTCCCCCACCCGGTAGGCGTCGGCCAGCTCTTCCTCCAGGGCCCGGATGGCCCCGGTGCATTCGTAAAGGTTGTCCGCCCCGGCGATTTCGGTGACATCGTAGAGGGCGGCCTGAGCGAAGGGCTCCGGCATCCGCCCCTTGTGTCCCGGCATATAGAACCGGGCCAGGTCCTCCCGGCGTATCCGCTCCAGCGCGGTCCAAAGGGGTTTATCCCCCATGCAGCTCGCCTCCTCTCATCTGCCGGTGGCTATGGGCGCCTACCAGTCCCGCTCCCGGAGGGCGGTTTCGGTATCAATATCAATGCCGAACCAGTGGAGGATATAGTCCACCGTAACGGCGATGCTGTCCCTTGCCACCGTTTCAATCTCGCTGTCGTTTTCCTCAAACTCGGCTTCCAGGTGGTTGATGCCTTGGGTCATCCGATCCAAGGCATCCTGGATGCGGTTGTGGCTGCGCTCTCCGCTCTCCAACAGCTGGATGACAGGCCGGATCTGCTCCCGGACCTTTTCCACCAGGAAGGGGGGATAGTAGCTGTCTGTAGCCATCTCCTCCAGCAAAACATAGTGATCGTCAAACTGCTTCATAGTTTTTCCCCTTTCCTTTTTTGACACACTCCGCCACCAGCCACGCCAGGCAGAGCACAAACCCCAGGCCCCCAGCCAGCATCCCCGCCATCATGGCCCATTCGCACCAGTAGGCCGCCAGGTCCGGCGTCCAAAGCTTATAGCCGAAGGCGGTGAGGAGCCAGAGCCAAAGGACAGGGGCAAGCCCCTGGAGGAGCGAGGCGATGAGGGAGAAGAAAGGCCGCCCTGTTTTCAGCGTCCGCAGATGGAGGGGGATACACCCCGCCAACGCCAGGAAGCAGGGGAACAGCAGCAGAAGGAGAAAGAGGGCCATAAAGCCGCCGAAGGAAAGCCCCTGGTAGTTTTCCCGGACGCGGTAGGCAACCCCCGCCAGGGAGGCCCCGCACAGCAGCAGCTCCCCCCACAAAAAGCAGCGTATCCCTTTCATCTGACAGCGCTCCTTACTGCCGCAGCCTCCGGCGCAAAGCCCGCAGCTTTTCGTTGCCCCAAAGGGCCAGATCCACCATCCGGCTCACCACCGGCTTATAGACATAATTAAATTCCCCGGCCAGCTCGTCCACCTGGCCGCCGAAGCCCCGCTTAAAGCGGTAGAGGCCGTACATATGCCCCTGCTCGTTTTCCAGGTCCCCGGAGATGCCCTGGAAGTCATAGACGGTGCAACCGGTTTCCACTGCCCAGCGGATCATCTCCCACTGCATCAGGTAATTGGGCATCACGTTGCGGTGGGCGTTATCCGAGGCGCCGTAGACATAGCAGGTTTTGCCAGCGTAGTTGGTAGTGATGGCCCCGCAGATAGGCTCCCCCTGGTAAAAGCCCATGTAGAGGCGGCAGTGGACCCCCAGGGCCGCCAGCATCCGCTCGAAGTAGGCCTTGGGCCGTGTGCTGAAGCCGTCCCGCTCCCCGGTGGTGCGGTAGAGCTTCATGAAATCATCCAGCCGCTCCGGCCCCACCACCTGAATCTCCACCCCGCGCTTTTGGGCCACCCGGATGTTGTACCGGGTCTTTTGGGTGAAGCCTGCCAGCAGCTCCTCCTCCCCCCGTCCCCGGAGGTAGAGGCGGTAATTAAACCGGGCCTGGATGGTCTCGAAGCCCAAGGGTCCGTAAAAGCGGCGAAAGCCCATATCCTCCATCAGCCGGATAAAAAAGGTGTCCTCCGCCGCAATATCGGGGTCGATTTTAAAGATATGGGCGTTGCAGCTCTTCGCCAGGGCGTCCACCCCGGTCTTTAGGTCGGCCAGCACCGCCTTATCTCGCATATCACAAACAGGGCCCCTGGGGGCATAGAGGAAGGTGGTGCCGAAAAGAGGCATCTTCTGGATAAGGACGCCGCAGGCCCCCACGATTTTCCCCGCCTCATTCCTGGAGACCACCGCCTCCCATTGCCAGTTGTTTTTTACCTCCTGCCAGTGGGAGGACTGCATAAATTCCCCCCTGGGGTGGGTGGAGACAAACTCCTCATACTCCCGGTACTGCTCCCGGCGCAAGATCTCCAACAAAAATCATCTCCATATAATATGAAATGTCATCTATCTCTTTTGCAATGCTGGTCCTCCCGCAGGATGGCCAGATTCCGCCGCAGGACCTTTTCCCCCCGCCAGCCGTAGCTTTTTTGCTCCAGCAGCGACGGCAGGTTTTCTTCAGTCAGCACCGGCACAAGATTTTCCCGCATTTGGGGGATCGTGGTAAGGGATAGCCCCCGGTTGTGGGGACAGGCGGCGGTGCAGATGTCGCACCCCCAGGCCAGTCCGCCCTTTTGGATCTCCTTCTGCTCCCAGGGGGTCAGTTCCCCCTTCTTCTGGGTGATGTGGGAGCGGCAGCGGGCCTTTTCCAAGCCCTGGCCGGAAAGGGCGCCGGTGGGGCAGGCGTCAAGGCACCGGCGGCAGCTTTCGCAGCCGGCGGCAGCCGATGGCCCCGTTTGGGGAAGGGGGAGGGTGGTGACCACCTCGCAGAGAAAGGCGCAGCTGCCGTACCAGGGGGTGATAAGCTGGCCGTTTTTTCCGGCAAAGCCCAGGCCTGCCAGCGCCCCCGCCTCCACCTCCGGGATAGGGGAGCTATCCACAAAGGGGAGAAATTTTTCCGCCGGAAAGGCCGCCGCCAAAGGGGCGATAATCTCCTCTAGTATATCCCCGGCGATGCGGTGGTAATCGTCACAGAGGGCGTACCGGGCCAGGTTGCGCTCCGGAAACTCCCCTCCATAGTAGGGCAGCAGCAGGAGGATGGCCGATCCTGCCGGGGGCAGAAGCCTCTTCCCCCGGCAGTCCAGCAGGCCGGAAAGGGCCTCCAGGGGACAAAAGCCAAAGTGCTCTACCCCCAAAGGGAGGATGGCCTCCTCCACCAAGCGGGCCACCTGCTCCGGGATGCTCATTTCGCTTCCAGCAGGGCGGCGATTTTCGCCACGTCCACACCATTGTCCTTTTGGTATTTCTGGCGGGAGAGGGTTTCCCGGAGCTTTCCGTTTTCCACCACCATGCTGGCAGCCCCGGTGACAAAGACCTGAATCTGTCCCTGGGTGATGGGGCAAAGGGCCTCCACCTGGATGTTGTAAATCTCGGCGGCAGTGAGCTTCTCCCGCAGTGCGGACACAAAGCCTTCGTTGTTCTTTATGGGATTGGGGACCCTTACCCGCAGGGTTTCCACCTTGGCCTCCCCGCCGGTGGAGATGACCCACTCTGCATCCCGCAGCTCCCCATAGTAGTTGCCCCGCTGGTGGATATCGGTGAGGACCAACACCCCAAAGGGGCCAATTACCAGATGGTCGGTGGTAAAGACCTGCCCCTTATGGCCGGTGAGGGAAACATCCTCCAGCACCCGCCATTCCCGCAGGGGGGCCATGGAGCGCAGGGTCTTCCGAATGTCCCGCCTGGTGCGCTCGCTATGGTTGTTTTTGACACTGGTGCGGTAGATGGCAAGGCCCACCGCCAACAGCGTCAGGAGCATCATACCCCAGAAGAAAATATCCTGATTGCTCAAAACTTTGTCCCTCCGTTGTTTTTATGACACACTGTATTTGCAATTGCTCCGGCACAAGGCCACGGTTCCATGCCAAGATAAGGTGCGGTTTACATAGCGATTATAGTTTAATATTATAGCACAACCGGGAGGATTTTCCAACTGTTTCCGATAGATTTAACATTCTGTTCCTTGACACTCCACCGAAAAGCGCTATAATGAGACAAGGATTATTTAATTTGGGCCTGTTTAAAGTCCTCCTGGCTGCTGGATGCAGGGGGAGCTTTGACGGCCTCTTATCGAAAACGACAGAAAGGCGGCGGTTCCTTGCAGAGGCTGCTCTTTATTTTTTCCTGCATTATCCTGGTCATCCTCTTTGCCCTACAGGGCTTCCAGCCCCAATATCAGCTCCCCACCTTGGAGCAGGGGGAGGAGGAGGTTCAGTTCCCAGAGGGAAGCGGACCGGAGGAGGCCCTGAATGAAATCTACTTTAATGTGGACATTTTGGGGGTGCAGGAGGTTACCACCAAGGTGCTGGTGGATGAATTTGGCCTCAGCTCCTCCCACTGGGTTTCGGTCCATGGGCGGTACACCAACGGGCGGTTTGGCATTGCGGATGTCTTTATCATCCGGCCCCGCCCCGGCCACGAGGACGATGTGCGGGAGTGCCTGGAGACGATTAAGCTGGCCCGCATGAACCTTTTCCGCAACTTTGATATTTATGATTCCTATTCCCTAGCAGAAAACGGCTCCATCTACCAGCGGGGAGATTACTACATCCTGCTGATGATTGATAACGAAGACGAGGTGCGGAGCATTCTGCGCACCTATATCCCCCGGTAGCCCGAAAAAAAGGCCGCTGCGCCAAAGGGCGGGCAGCAGTCTGTACACAGCAAAGCGGAGGGCGTTTGCCCCCCGCTTTTTTCCTTGGGAAAGGTTATTTGGCCATGGAGTTCTCGTAGCTCTCGATCATCTTCTTGACCATCTCGCCGCCGATGGACCCGGCCTGCTTGGAGGTGAGGTCGCCGTTGTAGCCCTGCTTCAGGGTGACGCCCACGGTGGAAGCAGCCTCGTTCTTGATCTGGGACAGAGCCTCTTTGGATTTCTTGTTAGCCATAATGTTTTTACACTCCTTAGAAATCATTCAATTATCATTTTGGGGTTCTGCGTTTGCAGTATTATTGTAAACGGCCCCTGTAGATTTATCACTGG
This sequence comes from Angelakisella sp., assembly GCA_013316495.1. GTDB lineage: Bacteria > Bacillota > Clostridia > Oscillospirales > Ruminococcaceae > Angelakisella. The sequence continues at coordinate 263 of WSMP01000049.1, read as the reverse complement.
TAGGTTCTGGGTCGGATTTTGGAAAAACGCAGGTGGAGATGGCGATTATAGGCTGGATAGGATATCTCGTTCAGCAGCAGGGAATTGTCCGCCGAATCACACCGCAGGCAATCTTTGTGCCGGAGTTTCCTGATGGCTGTGTCACAAAATCATCCGGATGGTTGTGGATGATAACCGTTCGGCCAATCACCTCACGAACTGAAAAGCGGTCGGTTAAAAACAGGGAAAGGGCAAAACCACGATTTCCAAACAAAGGGGGCAGG
>WSMP01000048.1 GCA_013316495.1 Angelakisella sp. | reverse complement strand
GGCGGGGCGGTGGCGGTGCAGGCGATGAGGGCCGGGTTTTTGTCCAGTATCTTGGCGACTTCCTCCAGGTTCCCCCGGCGGATCATGGTGAACAGCTTTTTCATGGGGCGCCCTTCCTTTCCGTATACTACAAAAAATATACCACAAGCAGCGTTAAAAAGCAACGAAAAGCCTGCCCCCGAAAAAAGGGGCAGGCAGCAGAGAAAACAGACTTATACCTTGTGGATGACGTGGACCGGGCAGACCTCGACGCAGGCGCCGCAGCCGGTGCACTTTTCCGGGTCAATGTGGGCCAGGTTGCCGGTGACGGTGATGGCGCCGTATTCGCAGGTCTTCTGGCACTTCATGCAGCCGATGCAGCCGGCGGTACAAATCTTGCGGGTAAAGGCGCCCTTATCGTGGGAGGAGCAGCCCACCCATACTGTGCTGGTATCAGGGACCATCTCAAAGAGGTGGTTGGGACAAACCTTGGCGCAGGCGCCGCAGCCGGTGCACAGCTCCCGGTTGACAATAGCCAGGCCGTTCTGGATGGTGAGGGCGCCGAACTTACAGGCCTCGGCGCAGTCGCCATACCCCAAGCAGCCGTAGGAGCAGCTCCGGCGGCCCTGGTAGAAGGCGTTGCAGGCCCGGCAGGTCTTGGGGCCTTCGTAGTCCATCACATAAACGCTGGTATCAAAGTCACCGCTGCAACGGATGACAGACTTCACCGCCTTCACCCCCTCAAAGGGGATGCCCAGCACCTCGCAGACGCCCTTGGCAGCGGTTTCGCCGCCGGGGGTGCAGAGATTGGGCTTGACGGCCCCATCCCGCTTGGAGAGGGCGTCGGCGTAGCCATCGCATCCCGCGTAGCCGCAGGCGCCGCAGTTGGCGCCGGGCAGGCAGGCCCGAATCTTCTCGGCGGTCTCATCCACCGGCACGAACATGAACTTGGAGGCGATTACAAGGAGGACACCGGCAGCCAAACCGACGCCGGAGACGACCAAAATTCCCTGAAGCATCTCTCTTCCTCCTTACTTAAACAGATTCTCCACCATGCCGGTGAAGCCCATAAAGGACACGGACATGATAGCGGCAGCTACCAGAGTAATGGGGATACCCTTAAAGCATTCCGGCACATCGGCGGTATCCACGCGGGAGCGCACGCCAGAGAACAGCACCATGGCCAGCAGGTAACCCAAACCGGCGCCCAGGGAGTTCACCATGGACTGAGAGAAGGTGTAGGTCTTGGTGATGTTCAGCACCACCGCGCCCAGAATGGCGCAGTTGGTGGTGATGAGGGGCAGGAACACGCCCAGGGAGCGGTACAGTGGAGGGACAAACTTTTTCAGAATCATCTCCACCAGCTGCACCAGGGCGGCGATAACCAGGATGAAAATTACCGTCTGCATATACCCCAGCTCCATCGGATCCAGGATATAGTAGAAAATGGGCCAGGTGGCTGCGGTTGCCATCAGCATGACGAAGATGACGGCAAAGCTCATCCCCACGGCGGCATCCAGCTTTTTGGAAACCCCCAGGAAGGAGCAGATAGCCAGGAACTTCATCAGAACATAGTTCTCTACCAGGATGGCGGTAAAGAGAATGATAAGCATTTCTTTCATTATCTGCCGCAGCCTCCTTTCAGCGCGCCGCTACACCCCGCGTGGGAGGGGCAGGATTCGCAGTCAAAGCTCTTGCGCTTGACGGCCTTGCCGTTTGAAACCTTGTTGAGGATTGCAATGATGAAGCCGTAGACGAAGAACCCGCCGGGAGCCTGGGCCAAAATGGCGATGGGCTCGGAGGAGAGGCCGGGGATGGGGATGTTGCAGAAGGTACCCACCCCGAAGATTTCCCGCAGGGCGCCCATGAGGAAGAGAGCCAGGGTAAAACCGATACCCATGCCTACGCCGTCCAGGAAGGAATCGAAGACGCTGTTTTTGTTGGCAAACATCTCGGCCCGGCCCAGGATGACGCAGTTAACCACGATGAGGGAAAGGAAGATACCCAGAGCATCGTAGAGGGACTTCATATAGGCCTGGAGCATCAGCTGAACGATGGTAACAAAGCCCGCAATGATGACAATATAGCAGGGGATGCGGACCTTATCGGGGATGGCCTTTTTCAGCAGGGAGATAACCACATTGGAGCAGATGAGAACGAAGGTGGCGGCAAGACCCATCCCCACGCCGTTGATGGTGGAGTTGGTGACCGCCAGCGCCGGGCAGGTGCCCAGCACCAGCACCAGCACAGGGTTTTCCTTGATGATGCCGTTTACGAGGATCTTCAGCTTATTCATTCTTTACGCTCCTTTCGAAGCATTGTAAGCAGCAAGGGCGTTGTCCATAGCCTCCTTGACCTCTTCGGGGGCGATGGAAGCCAGGTCCGCGGTCTCGTCAGCGGCGGTGACACCGGCCACCTTGCCGGCAGCGTCAATCTCCACCCGGACAGCGCCGATAACCGCGCTGGCGGAACCGTCCTCGGCAACGGTGAGGTCCACCTTGGGGGTGGTGTCGCCGATGAGGGCGGGAGCCAGCTCCATAGCGGCCCGGACCAGCTTCTTGACGCCCACCGAGGTCTCGGTAGCGCCGGAGATGTTGTCGATGCCGTCGGGAGAGGTCTTGCCGATATAGGCTTTCAGGTAGTCAGGCTCCAGCGCCTGGGAACCGATGCCGGCGGTCTCGGAGTTGGCACCGGCGGCAACACCAGCAATCTTACCGTCCATACCCACGCCCACATAAATCTCCATGGGACCGGCGGCGTGGCTGTAGCCCTGGCCCTCCATGACGATGACATACCCGGCATCGCCAGCCTTGATGGCCTTCTTGGCGCCATCCAGGGCGACCTCTGTAAAATCGGTGACGTCGGGGAAGATGATGGTCTCCGGAGGCGTGACCTCAGGACCGGCTACCTCAACCCCCGCCAGGGAGCCGTAGGCCTGGAAAATGGTGTTCACCGCGCTTTCAAATGCCTTGGAGGAAACGGTGGCGCCGGAAATGGTGGTGACGCCGTCCAGGGTGCTGTCCTTGCCCTTGTACTGGTCGGTGTAGCTGGCCTCGCCGGTCTTGGAGCCGATGCCCTGGGTCTCGTTGTTGTCCATCAGCTTAACGCCGGTAATTTTGCCGTCGCTGCTGATGCCGGCCATAACCTGGAGGTCGCCGCCGTAGCCCTTGGCCTTGCCGGTGATGACATAGCCAGCGCCGTTGCCGGCCTTGTAGGCGTCCACAATGTTATCCAGACCGGAGGCGGAAACCTCCTCAAAATTTTTGCCGTCGGGAAGGACCACCACACGGGAGGCATCCGCCTCGGCCCGCTTGGCGGCTTCGATGACCGGCTCGGTGAGCTGGTAGGTCCCAGCCAGAGCCCCAGAAACAACAAGACAAATAGCCGTCAGCACCGCTGCCGGTACTACAAATTCCTTGACTGCTTTCATTTCACAACACCTCCAAAAGGCTTCTTTCTGGTCAGATTGTCGATGTGCGGGGTTAGAATGTTCATCAACAGGATGGAGAAGGAGACACCCTCCGGATAGGAGGCGAAGGCCCGGATAAGCATGGTGATAATGCCGCAGCCCAGCGCAAAGATAACCTTGCCGGATTCGGTGACAGGAGAGGTGGCGTAATCGGTAGCCATAAAGAAGGCACCCAGCACCGCGCCGCCGGCCACCAGCTCATAGGCGGGGTTCAGCCCGAAGCAGAGGGACAACACCGCAATGGTAGCCAGGAACACCACAGGGGTGGTGGCGGTGATGACCTTTTTCCAAATGAGGTACACCCCGCCGATGAGCAGCGCTACAATGCAGGTCTCCCCCACGCTGCCGCCCCGGATGCCCAGGAGCATGTTCAGCATATCGGGAAGAGGCTTGAGGCCCAGCTCCGGGTTTTTAAGGATGGCCAGCGGGGTGGCGCCGGAAACGGCGTCTACGCCAAAGTAGCCGTTGGGGGCCGCCCAGGTGGTCATGCGGCCGCCAAAGGAGACCAGCAGGAAGATGCGCCCCACAATGGCGGGGTTGGCAAAGTTCTGGCCGATGCCGCCAAAGAGCTGTTTGGTGACGATAATAGCTACAGCGCAGCCCAGCACCGCCATCCACAAAGGGATGCCCACCGGCAGGTTAAAGGCCAGCAGCAGCCCGGTGACGATGGCGCTGCAATCCCAAATGGTGTTATCCCGGCCGCACATAAGCACCCGGAAGAGGTACTCGAAGAAAACCGAGGCCACCACGCAAACCGCCTCCAGCAGGAGGGCGCGGGGACCAAAGACCAGGAAGGAGATTACCACCGCAGGGATGAGGGCCGCCACCACGCTGAGCATGATAGAGCTGGTGTTTTCCCCGCTCCGGAAGTGGGGAGCAGGGGCAATGACTTTTAGATTAGACAATTCTTCACACCCCCTACTTCGCTTCTCTGAGCAGACGCTTGCCCAGCTTGTTGTACATGGCCAGCTCCCGGTGCGCGGGACAGACATAGGAGCAGCAGCCGCACTCCATACAGAGATTTACCTTCAGCTCCCGGAGCTTATCCACGTTCCCCATATGGTAGGCCTTATCCATGGCGGCAGGGGCCAGGTCGAAGGGGCAGGCCCGCAGGCACCGGCCGCAGCGGATGCAGGCGGATTCCTTCACCGGGCGGCACTGCGCCTCGTCGAAGGCCAGAATGGCGTTGTTGTTCTTCAGCAGAGGGAAGTCGTCGCTGTAGACACTGATGCCCATCATGGGACCGCCCATGAGGAGCTTTTTGGGCTCCGACTTGTAGCCGCCGCAGAAGGCAATCATATCCTTGATGGCGGTGCCGATGGGGGCGATGATGTTCTTGGGCTCGGCCACAGCGCCGCCATCCACCGTGAGCATCTTTTCCACCAAAGGCATACCGGTCTTCAGATAATCCGCCAGCTTACTGATGGTGGCCACATTCATGGCAATAACCCCGGCGTCGGCAGGGAGCTTCCCTTCCTCCACCACCCGGCCGGTGGCCTCGTAGATGATGACCTTTTCCGCCCCTCTGGGGTAGAGGGCCTTCATGGTGAGGACGCGGACATTCTCCATACCGGAGACTGCCTCCGTCATGGCGGCAATGGCCTCCGGCTTGTTGCTTTCAATGCCGATGACACAGGAGGTAAGCTCCAAATACTTCATCACAACCTTGATGCCGTCCACAATGCTGGCGGTTCTTTCCAGCATCAGGCGCATATCGCAGGTGATGAAGGGCTCACACTCCGCCCCGTTGATTACTAGGGTATCCACATCCGCCAGGTTCTTGGGGTTCAGCTTGATGTGGGTGGGGAACCCTGCGCCGCCAAGACCCACCAGGCCGCAGGCCCGGACCGCCTTGATAAGGTCCTCCCGGCTGTTTACAACCGGCGGGGCCAGGTCGGGGCAGGGGGTCTGGAGCTTATCGGTGGTAATGACGACGCTTTTGCACTTGTCGCCGCCGGGGGTGATAAACTCCTCGATGGCGGTGACGGTGCCGGAAACGCTGGAATGGATCGGTGCGGACAGGAACGCGTCGGTGTCCCCCAGCAGCTGCCCCACGGTCACGGTATCCTTTACCTTCACCAGGGGCTCACAGGGGGCGCCCATGTGCTGGATCATGGGGATCACAACTTTGTCCGGCACAGGCATCCTGACAGCGGCGCTGTTGGCGGTGTTCTTGCAGTGCTTAACACTGACACCATTTAACGCTTTGCTGAATAATGATGGCACTTGCACATCCCTCCAAATCTCTAGTCGCTGGCGGCGGCCCGAATAATCAGGGCAGCCGCAATTTATTGATATGGGGCACCACCACCCGGAGAACCACCCCGGTGATGACCCCCATGATTACCCCGGAAACAACAAGGACCGGCAAATAGTAGAACATAACGGTGCTGGTGTAGGCCACCGAGGCCAGCAGCTGCCCAAAGTTATGGGCCAGCGCCCCGATGACGCTAAGGAGCAGGTAGTCCCTCTGGATAGGCTTTATCCTGGCGCAAAGGGCCATACAGGCCACCGAGAGCAGCCCGCCGCAAAGGCTCATAAAGGCCGCCATAGGGGCCCTTGTAAGCAGGACAAAGAAGGACTTCATCACCGCGATGGTAAAGCCCTTTCTGGTCCCCAGCATAAACAGGGCGTACATGGTGATGATATTGGAAAGCCCCAGCTTAAAGCCCGGCGGCAGCATTGGCAGCACCGGCAGCATGGATTCCGCAAAGCTGAGAGCCATTGCCATGGCAAAGAGCATCCCCATCAGGGCTGCTTCCCACGCCGGGCCGGTCTTTTTTCCGGTCACTGCCTCACACTCCCAATTAAATGCCCCATCGGGCTTGTCTCATGTCATTTCGCTGCACTCTCTGGAAAAGACAGTCGCCGGGCGGCCGTATATCGCTATGCGGCCGCCCTCTTGTTGGCTGTACTTTTTAGCGGTTCAGAAGCCTGTGCCGCCCAGATTAGTCCTCGTGATGATGGCCGCAGTCGCAGTCCCCATCCTCAAAGTCGAACTCCAGCTTTTCGCCGCAGTTGGGGCAGTCAATCTCCCCCTCGTCCAGCATCTCCTCGTCCAGGCAGATGATGTCCCCGCAGCTGGGGCACTCCACTTCGTAGAGGGTGTCGTCAAAGTCCTCGTCCTCATCGTCGCAGCCATCGCTGTAGACCTCGTCCTCCAGCTCCCCCAGGTCGTCGTCAATCTCGTCCACCTGGGCGGAAAGCTCCGCCACTGTGTCCTCCAGGTCGGAAACGGTAAGGGCGATATCGTCCAGTGTATCAATAATCGCCAGGGTCAGCTTCCCCTCGTTAGTGGAGCTGTCCAGCTTCATCCCTTCGGCCAGTCCCCGAAGGTAGGCCACTTTTTCGGTAATGGTCATCACGTTTGGCATCCTCCTTTTGCTTTCTTCTCTCTTTTTCTTTTCCTTACGCCCGCTCCATATACTCGCCGGTGCGGGTGTCCACCCGGATGCGGTCCCCCTCGTTGACGAAGAGAGGCACCTTGATCTCCGCCCCGGTCTCCAGGGTGGCGGGCTTGGTGGCGTTGGTGGCAGTGTTGCCGGCAAAGCCAGGGTCGGTTTTGGTCACGGTAAGCTCCATGAAGTTGGGAGGCTCCACCCCAAAGACAGAGCCCTTGTAGGAGAGGACCTTCACCACGGTGTTTTCCTTTACAAACTTGAAGTTATCCCCCAGCACCGAGGCGTTGATGGGCAGGTTCTCATAGGTCTCGCTGTCCATGAAGTAGTAGAGATCCCCGTCGTTGTACAGGTATTCCATATCCTTGCGCTCAATCATCGCCACCGGGTATTTCTCGGTGGGGCTGAAGGTCCGCTCGGTCACGGCGCCGGTGATCACGTTGCGGATCTTGGTGCGGACAAAGGCCGCACCCTTGCCGGGCTTGACGTGCTGAAACTCGATGATGGAATATACGTTGCCATCCATATCAAAGGTGGCGCCGTTTCTAAATTCGCCAGCAGAAATCATAAAAATGTTACCTCCTACTAAATGATGTAACTCTATCCAGGCTATTCTACCATATGTGTCCATGGGGATGCAAGGTGTAAACTCATCTTTCCCCGTCTTTTTTACAAAAATGTGCGTTCCGGGGGCGGGATTTTTCCCCTGTAGGGCAAAAACACTGATTTTTCCTTTCTTTTCCTTTGCTGGCTGCTCCCCTGCCCCAAGGGAGGGATGCCGCACAAAAAGGACCCCCGTCCACCGGAGGCTCCGGCAGGGCAGGGGTAATTCTTTGATTTATGGAAGATTTTGAACAGGCTTTTAGAGCCTATTCAGAATCTCCGGATGTGCCGGATGGACGGGAATTTTTTCGTCCAACAAGGAAAAAAGCGGAGAAATACTTGGTGTATTTCGAGCATTTTTGACGCAGCTTGGGCGGAAAAAGGCCCGTTTAGACGGTGCGCCAGGTGATCTTGAATAGGCTCTTAGAGCGCCGCGCCCAGGGCCGCGCCCAGGGCCTTCGCCTTCTCCAAATCCTCCTGGGTGGGGACAAAGGTGGCCCGCAGCGGCTCCTCCACCAGGGCGCATTTGAGGGATTGGAGGCGGGCTGCCACATTGGGGCACCCCTCCCCGCTCCAGCCAAAGGAGCCAAAGACGGCGCAGGGGCGCTTCGGGCTGTTGACGGCGTCCATCCCCGCCAGCAGCTCCCACACCGGGGGCACCGCGTCCCGGTTGATGGTGGGGGTACCGATGGCAAAGGCGTCGCACTCGTTGAGGAGCTGGCGCATCTCCTCCATGGGGTGTTCAATAATATCGCAGAAGCGGACCTCCACCTTCTTGCCGCTTTCACGGATGCCGTGCATCACCTCCACCGCCAGCCTCTTGGTGTTGCCGTAGGCGCTGGTATAGAAGACCACCGCCAGCTTCTCCTCCCGCTGGACCGGGGCGCTCCAGCCGCGGTACCGGGCGATGGCCGTTTCCAGCATGGTATCGGTGGTAAGCACCGGGCCGTGGCTGGGCAGCACCATATCGAAGTCCAGGGCGTCCAGCTTCTGGAGCCCCGCCTGAACGTACTTCTGGAAGGGTCCGAAGATGGCGTCGTAGTAGTTATGAAGGGCCTTTTCGTACTTTTCCGGATAGGCCATGTTGTAATCGAAGGTGTAGGGCTCGGCATAATGGGCCCCCAGGAAATCGCAGGTGAAGACCACCTTGTCCTCCGGCAGGTAGGTGAAGATGGAATCCGGCCAGTGAAGGAAGGGGGCGGAAATAAACTTCAGCGTTTTTCCCCCAAGGTCCAGGGTCTCCCCGTCCTTCACCACATGGATGGAAAGGTCCTGGCGGTTGGTGATGTTCTTAATATAGATGGAGCCCGCCTGGGAGGTGTAGATGGTCACATCCCCCAGCTCTGCCAGCAGCTCCGCCAGCGCTCCGGTGTGGTCCGGCTCGTTGTGGTTCAGGACAATATAGTTGATGCTCTTGGGGTCGCAAACCTCCCGGATGTTCTGGAGGTATGGCTCAAAAAAGCTCCTGTGGCAGACGTCGATAAGGGCGGTTTTCTCCTGCCCTTTAACCAGATAGGAATTATAGGAGGTGCCGTAATCGGTGGTCATTACAATATCGAACACCCGCATGGCGGGGTTCAGGGCGCCTACCTCGTAAATCCCTTCCTTAATCCGCTTCATGAAAAAATACTCCCTTTCTGTCGTTGGTCCTGTATTCTCTGGAAACGCCGCCCAAAGGCCTTATCCAGCCCCGGACGGCGTTTTCATTTTTCCTGATGATTTTATTCCGCTTCAAACATGTCCTTCCCTACGCCGCAAAGGGGGCAGGTGAAATCCTCCGGAACGTCCTCCCACTTGGTGCCGGGGGCAACGCCGCTGTCGGGATGACCCTCCGCCTCGTCATAAACAAACCCACATACGGTGCAAACATACTTTGCCATTTTTTATTCTCCTTTCGTTCCTACTGAATCATTCTGCACAGAAAGTATACCACCAAGGTATATTTTTGTCAATCCTTTTTTACCCCAGATATTTCTGCAGATACTGGCCGGTGTAGGAGGCCTTGCAGGCCGCCACCTCCTCCGGTGTGCCGCAGCAGACCACCGTGCCGCCCTTGTCCCCGCCCTCTGGCCCCAGGTCGATGATATGGTCGGCGGTCTTTATCACATCCATATTATGCTCAATGACGATGACGGTATTACCGGCGTCCACAAATTTTTGCAGCACCTCGATGAGCTTCTGCACATCGGCGGCGTGGAGGCCGGTGGTGGGCTCATCCAGGATGTACACCGTCTTGCCGGTGGGGCGCTTAGAAAGCTCGGTGGCCAGCTTCACCCGCTGGGCCTCGCCGCCGGAAAGGGTGGTGGCGGGCTGGCCGATTTTCAGGTAACCCAGCCCCACGTCGTAAAGGGTCTGGAGCTTCCGCTTGATTTTGGGGAGATTTTCAAAGAAGGCAAGTCCCTCTTCCACTGTCATCTCCAGTACATCGTAGATGGTCTTCCCCTTATAGTGCACCTCCAGGGTCTCCCGGTTGTACCGCCGGCCCTTGCAGACCTCGCAGGGGACGAAGACATCGGGCAGAAAGTGCATCTCAATCTTGATGATGCCGTCCCCCTCGCAGGCCTCGCACCGTCCCCCCTTGACGTTGAAAGAAAAGCGGTTGCTCTTGTATCCCCGCATTTTTGCGTCATTGGTGGAAGCGAACACCTCCCGGATATCGGTAAAGGTGCCGGTATAGGTGGCGGGATTGGAGCGGGGGGTGCGGCCGATGGGGGACTGGTCGATGCTGATGACCTTGTCCAGATGCTCCACCCCCTGTATCTCCCGGTGGGCCCCGGAGCGGGCCCGGCTGCGGTTTAGGGAGGCGGAAAGGCTCTTATACAAAATCTCGTTCACCAGGCTGCTTTTGCCGGAGCCGGAGACCCCGGTGACGGCGATGAAGGTGCCCAGAGGGAAGGCGACATCAATCCCCTTCAGGTTGTGCTCGGTGGCCCCCAGCACCTGGAGGAAGCGGCCGTTTCCCGGCCGGCGGGCCTCCGGCACCGGCACCTGCCGGGCCCCGCTGAGAAACTGCCCCGTCACCGATTCCTTGCAGGCGGTAATCCTATCCGGCGGCCCGGAAAAGACGATGTTCCCCCCGTGGACCC
>WSMP01000047.1 GCA_013316495.1 Angelakisella sp. | reverse complement strand
CCTGCGGGCTGGTTGGCCTCGAAACGCGCCTGCGGGCGCAGTGCGACGGGCGACCAAAGGCGCCGCCTTTGTCCCCCGCAGCCCTAACGGGCCGCTTTGCGTCCCTTCGGGCACGTGGGCTTCGCCCAACCCTTTGAAAAGGGTGGACGGAAACTTTACCGGCCTTCGGCCCTGCTAGCTTAGACTCCAGGCAGTCACTTGCGCCCTTCCGAAGGGTTAAGCCCCCAAAGGGGGCGTGTAGGGAGTGACACCGGCGGCACGCCGGAGGGAGTGACACCGGGGGCACCCCGGCGGAGAAAAACCGGGGCGTTTCTTCTTCCCAAAACTGTCGAAAATCACGGTTGACTTTAGCAGCGCTTTCTGGTATCCTTATTGGAAAAAATCCCGGAGGGAAAGGGCCTCCGGGAGATGCAAAAATCAGTGAAAAAAAGAAAGAAGGAGAAAAGCATGGCGTTTTATTTCAGCGAACCCTCCCATACCTTTGGCGAATACCTCCTGGTGCCCGGCTATTCCTCGGCGGAATGCGTCCCCGCTAATGTCAGCCTTCGCACCCCGCTGGTAAAGTTCCGCAAGGGGCGGGAGGAGTGTCCCCTTACCATGAACATCCCCCTCACCTCCGCCATCATGCAATCGGTCTCCGGCGAAAAGATGGCCATTGCCCTGGCGCGGGAGGGCGGAATCTCCTTTATCTACGGCAGCCAGACCATCCAGGAGGAGGCCGCTATGGTGGCCCGCGTCAAGAGCTACAAGGCGGGCTTTGTCACCAGCGACAGCAACATCAGCCCCGACGCCACCCTGGCGGATATCCTGGAGCTGAAGGAGCGCACCGGCCATTCCACCGTGGCCGTCACCAGCGACGGCACCGCCACCGGGGAGCTGGTGGGCATCGTCACCAGCCGGGATTACCGGGTCAGCCGCATGGCAACCGATACCAGGGTCCGGGACTTTATGACGAAGTTTGAGGACCTGATTACCGCCCCCCACACCACCACCCTGAAGGAAGCCAACGACATCATCTGGGAGCATAAGCTCAATTCCCTCCCCCTCATCGACGGGGAGCGCCGCCTGCGGTACTTCGTCTTCCGCAAGGACTACGACAGCCACAAGGAGAACCAGAGCGAGCTGCTGGACGCCCAGAAGCGGTACATCGTGGGGGCGGGCATCAACACGCGGGACTACGAGGAGCGGGTCCCCGCCCTCCTGGAGGCCGGGGTGGACGTGCTGTGCATCGATTCCTCCGAGGGCTTTTCGGAGTGGCAGAGCCGCACCATCCAGTGGATCCGCCAGAAGTACGGCGACGCCGTGAAGGTGGGGGCCGGCAACGTGGTGGACCGGGACGGCTTCCTCTTCCTGGCCAGGGCCGGGGCGGATTTTGTAAAAATCGGCATCGGCGGCGGCTCCATCTGCATCACGCGGGAGCAGAAGGGCATCGGCCGGGGGCAGGCCACCGCGGTCATCGAGGTGGCCAAGGCGCGGGACGAGTACTTCCAGGAGACCGGCATTTACGTCCCCATCTGCTCCGACGGCGGCATCGTCCACGATTACCACATGACCCTGGCCCTGGCCATGGGGGCGGACTTCCTGATGCTGGGGCGGTACTTCTCCCGCTTCGACGAAAGCCCCACCGCCAAGGTGCTGGTGGCCGGCAGCTACATGAAGGAGTATTGGGGCGAGGGCTCCAACCGCGCCCGGAACTGGCAGCGGTACGATTTGGGCGGGGATAAGAAGCTCTCCTTCGAGGAGGGGGTGGATTCCTACGTCCCCTACGCCGGCTCCCTGAAGGACAATGTGGGGGTCAGCCTGGCGAAGGTCCGCTCCACCATGTGCAACTGCGGCGTTCTCTCCATCCCGGAGCTCCAGGAGAAGGCCAAAATCACCCTGGTTTCCGCCACCTCCATTGTGGAGGGGGGCAGCCACGACGTGCTGCTGAAGGACAAGGCGGCGGCCCGGTAAAAAACCCCTGTCCACCATAAAAACGCCCCGGCGCGCCGGTTCTCCCGGTTCCGCTGGGGCGCTCTTTGTTATCGCTGCATCTCCTCCCGGAGGATGTCCCTGGCCTGGGTGAGGGCGAAGCCCAGAAGGTTTTTCCCCTGCCACTTCAGGGGGTCTTCGGCCTCCGGGTTCTGGCGGCCCATGCCGATGCCCCAGATGCGGTCCCTGGGGCTTGCCTCTACCAGAATCCGCTGGCCGGTGCCCAGCAGGAACTCCAAAAGGGCCGGGTTTTGGCGGAACTTTTCCAAATTGCCCCGGAGGACCAGCTGGCAGCAGCGGCTCTCCCAGGTCTCCTGCCGGAAGTTTCGCACCCCCCGCCCCAGGGCCTTCATCTCCTTGGGGTGGGCCGCCGCCAGGATGGCCGCCAGGCTCTCCTCATCGCCAAAGAGCCGGGCCTTTTCCGCCATCATGTACTGCTCGGCGCAGGTGTAAGAGGTCCCCTCCGCCGTAAAGCGGCAGGGCCACCACTGGCTCAGGCAGCCCGCCCCGATGGAGCCGTCCGCCTGGGGCTGGTGCCCCCAGAAAAAGAGAAATTTGTACCGCTGGCCCTGCTGGTATTCCCGGCGCAGGGCCTCCAAATCGTAGACCATCCTTTCGGCACCTCCTTAAAGCTCCAGGGTGATATGGGTCCCCTCCGGCTGGTACTGGCGCAGGGCCACCCCCGCCATCTGGAACATCCGCTTGGAGGCGATAACAGCGTCGCTTCCGGCGTACTTATCCGAAAGATAAATCACCTCCCGGATGCCGCTTTGGATGATGGCCTTGGCGCACTCGTTGCAGGGGAAGAGGGTGGCGTAGAGCCGGGTCCCCTTGAGGGAGCCGCCGTCGTTATTGAGGATGGCGTTGAGCTCCGCGTGGCAGACAAAGGCGTACTTGCTTTCCAAAAAGTCCCCCTCCCTGGCCCAGGGCATCTGGTCGTCCTGGCAGCCGGTGGGCATCCCGTTATACCCCACCGAAAGGATGCGGTTATCACTGTTCACGATGCAGGCCCCCACCTGGCTGCCAGGGTCCTTGCTCCGCTGGGCGGAAAGCAGGGCCACCCCCATAAAGTACTGGTCCCAGCTGAGGTAGCCCTCCCGTTTCTGTGTGGTCATGGCGTTTTCCTCCTCACTTTGCTTCTTCAAAGACGGCCTGGTGGTATTCCCTATTTTGGGGCAGACAGGGGGGTGCTTCTGGGGATTGATTTCTAACAGCGCCAGAAAACGAAACCCAGGAACGAGCCTAGCACCAGCTAAAACGAAGTCCAACGCTTTCGCTTCGGTGCTCTCAAAAACATCCCACCGGGATGTTTTTGATGGGCAGCCCATGCGTCCCCCTGGCACCGGCCCGGCGGGCTTTTCAGCTCCAAACGGCTGACGCCGTTTGTCACCAAAAGACCCGCCGCCCCTCCTCCAGGGTGCCGCCCTCGGTGCAGGGCGGGGGGCTTCCTTCTTTCTTTTTCTATCGCAAAAAGAAAGAAGCAAAGAAAAATGCTCCCTGCGGAAAGGAGTTCCGCCTTCTGCGGAAGGCGGCCGGGGCGCTGCCCCTGGACCCCGCCGCCCTTTGAAAAGGGCGGCCCTAAACTTTACCGGCCTTCGGCCCTGCTAACTAAAACTCCAGGCAGCCGCTTTCGCCCTTCGAAGGGTTAAGCCCCCACAGGGGGCGGGTAGGGCGTGACACCGGCGGCACGCCGGGCTAGCAGCAGTATCCCCACCTGGGTCTTGGCGTCGGAAATCTCCCCGGAAAGAACCATCTCCACCGCCTGGTCCAAGGGCACCGGCACTACGTCCAAAAATTCGCCCCGGTCCAGCCGCTGCTCCCCGGCCCCGGAAAGCCCCTGGGCCTCGTAGACGTAAATGCGCTCGGTGCAGTAGGCGGGGGTGGGGAGTATCTCGGCGAGCTTTGTGAGGGCGGCGGCGGTGTACCCCGTCTCCTCGGCCAGCTCCCGCGCCGCGGCGGCGCCGGGCTCCTCCCCCGGCTCCAGCTTGCCGGCAGGCAGCTCCAGCAGCTCCCGCCCGGCGGCAAAGCGGTACTGCCGCACCAGCAGGACGCGCCCCTCCTCGTCCAGGGCGGCCACGCAGGCCCCGCCGCTGTGGTTCACCACGTCCCGGAGGCCCTCCCCGCCGTCCTCCAGCTCCACCCGGTGGGTGGTGACGGTGAAGATGCGCCCCCGGTAAAGCTCCCGCCTCTCCAGCTCCTTCTCAAAATGGGCCATAGCCGGTTCACTCCCCCTCTTCCCGATGATTTTTGCGCCACACCAGGTAGCTTTCCAGGATGATGGTGGCGGCCACCGCGTCGATGACCTTTTTGCGCTTCTTGCCCCTGGTGTCGGTGACGTTCAGGTACCGGGCGGCGGTGACGGTGGTGCCCCGCTCGTCCCAAAGGACCACCGGCAGGCCGCTCTTCTGCTCCAAAAGGGCGGCGAAGTCCCGGCAGGCCTGGGAGCGCTCCCCGGCGGTGCCGTCCATGTTGATGGGGTTGCCCACCACAATCCGCCGGGCCCCCGCCTCCAGGGCGGCCTTTGCCGCCGCCTCTGCCGTCTTCTCCGGGTCCCGCTGGCAGATGGTCCCCAGGGGGCTGGCCAGCTGCTCCCCAGGGTCGCAAATCGCAAGGCCGGTGCGGGCGTCGCCGTAATCCACTGCTAAAATTCTCATCCTATAGCCTCCACCACAACGTCTCTTCCTCCCGGTACTTCTGGAACCCCAGCCGCTCCAGGATGCGCTGGGAGGGGTAGCTCACCAGGTCCGTCTCGGCGGTGATGTGGGCCACCTCCGGCTGCTCCAGCGCCCAGCAGCAGATGGCCTTTACCGCCTCGGTCATGTAGCCCCGGCGGCGGTAGTCCTTGCCCATGGCGTAGCGAATCTCCACCTCCCCCTTCTCGTCCGGGCCGCCCTTAAATCCGGCGGAGCCGATGATGACCCCCTCCTCCCGCTGCACCAGCATCCAAACGGTGCGGTAGGGGGATTCCCCGGCCTCCTCCGCGGCGGCCAGAAGGCGCCGGGCGTCCCCCAGGGCCTTCTCCACCGGCACGCCCCGGTAGGCGTACCCCAGGGAGCGCTCCAGGGCGGGGAGGTCCTCCGCCCAAAGGCGCAGCTGGGCCAGGGGGAGGGGAAAGACGCGCAGGCGGGAGGTTTCGATGGACAGCATGACGGGCCCTCCTTTCAGGCGGCATTTCTGGCTTTTTTCATCCCTTTTTCCGCCTCTTCTTCTTCGGCTCCCCAGGGACGACCCTATCAAAGAGGCAGCAGTATTTTGGGGGGATGATGCGGTTTTGATGGTAGGAGCCGAAGAACCAGCGGCCAAAGCGGTATTTTTGCTGAAGCTGGTCCATAAAGGCGGTGAGGGCGGTGACCTCGCAGACCGTTCCGGTGATGCAGGAATCCACGTTGGTGGGGGCCTGGTGGGAGGCTATGTAATCCACCTGGCCCCCGGCCTCCTCCAGGCGGCGGCTCCAGTCCGGCAGCTCCTCGTAGGCGGGCAGCTCCTGGGGCCACCAGTTTTCCCCCGCCCGGCGGAAGGAGGCGTCCCGGCTCTCCCCGCCCCCCAGGGCCAGAAGGCTCTTGCCCTGGATGGAAAAAATCTGCCCCCGAATCAGGTGGCGGAGGTTTCCGGTGATGCGGTGGGTGAGGCCCCCGTTCCACTCCTCCACCGGGTAGCGCTCCAGAAGGTCCAGGTTATCGTGGGTGCCCTCCAGAAAGAGCACCTGGTACCGGCGCTTTCCAATCCACTGGAGAATCTCCTCCTCCTCCGGGGAGCCGTTCCAAAGAAAGCCGAAATCCCCGCAGACCACCAGGGCGTCCTTTTCCCCCAGCCACCGCAGCTTCCAGGCGTTAAAACGGCCCCTGTCCCCGTGCATATCCCCCGTAAAGTAGATCATCCTCAGCCCTCCTCCTTCCATGGGCAAAATGTTCACAATTTCATGGTAGGCCAAGGCGCCCAGATATGGTATAATACCTATGTGTCGCGTGTATCGCGCTGCGGGACAGGGATATGCCGCCCGCTGCGGGACCATGCCACAAAATCCACGGATCATTTTCCTGGTCCCTTCTATTGTACCGAAAAAAGGGGGATTTGTCTATATGAAGAAAAAAACCAAAGGCGGTAAAAGGGAGGGCTCCGGGGGCTTTGGGCCCCTGAAGCGGCTTTGCGCCTTCCTGCTGGCGGCGCTGCTCCTGGCCCCCGCCGCCGCCTACGGGGCCTATATGCCCTCCTTCCAGCCGGCCCCCCGCGGGGTGTACCTGGAGAACACCGACACGGGGAAGCTCATCTTTGAGCAGAACGCCGGTGAAAGGATGGAGGCCGGTTACCTGGCAAAGCTGATGACCGCCCTGATGACGGTGGAATACATGGAGGAAAAGGGGCTGAGCCTGGACGACGAAAAGGTGGCCCTGAAGCTCTACATCCAAAACCTGGTCTACGGCAGCGCCAACCTGGGGGGCATCCTCCAGGGGGAGGAGGTCTCGGTGCGGGGGCTTCTTTACGCCATGCTGCTCCAATCCGCCAACGAGGCGGCCATGATGCTGGGGGACTACATTGGCGACGGCAGCGTGGGGCACTTTGCCGACCTGATGAACCGCCGGGCGGCGGAGCTGGGGTGCACCGGCACCACCTTTACCGACCCCGCCGGCTTCCACGACGACGACCCGGCGGAAAACAACTGGACCACCCCGCGGGATATGGGCATCATCTTCCGGAGGGTGATGGAAAACGACACCCTGCGCCAAATCCTCCAAAGCCGCAGCTACGACATCGGCCCCACCAACAAGCACGGCTCCCTGAACCAGTTTAACTACACCAACGCCATGATGTCCACCGCCAGCGATTACTACTACGCCCCGGTGGACGGCGGCTTCATCAGCGTCGTCTCCGGCCAGAAGGCGGGGATTGCGGTGATGGCCTCCACCGGCGGCTACAGCTACCTGCTGGTGCTGCTGGAAAGCCCCCAGGGGGCGGATTTGGCGGGTACCCGCGACACCCTGTACACCGAGGCCAAAAATCTCCTCCAGTGGGCCTTTGACAGCTTTGCGGTGCGCACGGTGATGGAGAAGGGGGAAATCATGGAGGAGGTGCCGGTGCGGTTTTCCTCTGTCACCGACCATATGCCCCTGGCCACCTCCGAGACCTTTATGGCCCTGATGCCCAACGGCCTGGACCTCACCAGCATCCAATACAAATACGAGCTGCCGGAGGCCCTGGCCGCCCCGGTGCAGAAGGGGCTGGAGGTGGGCCGCCTGCATCTCATCCTGGCGGACGAGGAGATAGGGTGGGTGCCCCTGGTGACCACCGACTATGTGGAGGCCAGCCAGCTATTGGTTTGGCTGGGATGGCTGGGGGCCATTGTTCACACCTTCTGGTTCAAGTTCTGGGTGCTGTTTGTGATTACCTTTGTGGTGCTGTACTCCTCCCTGCTGGTGCAGGTGAAGCGCCGCAAGCAGCGGCAGGGGCGGTACTCCCGGTACAACGCCCACCGGAGCCAGGAGCGGTATCTATAGGAAAGGCCCCTATGCGCCCCCGGAGGGCGGGGCCGCGGCAGCTCCCTCCCAGCAGGCGAAAAGCAACCCCCGTCCTGGCGGCGCGCTGTGCTGCACTGCCAGAGCGGGGGGCTCTTTTTTATCAGGAACGGGGCAGGAAGCCCCACAGGCCCTGGATGAGAATCACCAGAATCAGCACCGGCAGGAAAAACCGGAAGTAAATCTTCAGCTGCCGGGGCATCCGGAGGCCCTTGCCGGTGTTGGCCTCCGCCAGATAGTTCTCAAAGCCCCAGCCCCATTTGGTGACGCAGAAGAGGAGGTACACCAAAGACCCCAGGGGCAGAAGGAGGTTGGAGACAAGGAAATCCTCGAAGGTTTGGATGTCCCCGATGCCGGGGACCTGCACCCCGCTCCAAAGGTTGAAGCCCAGCACGCAGGGAAAGCTGGCGATGAGGATGAACACCCCGTTCATGAGGGCCGCCTTCCTCCGGCTCCAGCCGAAGTTATCCATGGAGTTGGCCTGGAGGTTTTCAAAGACGGCGATGACGGTGGAAAAGCTGGCAAAGGTCATAAAGAGGAAGAAGAGGGTCCCCCACAGCCGTCCCCCCGCCATGTGCAGGAAGACCTTGGGGAGGGTCATAAAGATGAGGGAGGGGCCGCTGTCCGGCTGGACCCCGAAGGAGAAGCAGGCGGGGAAGATGATAAGCCCCGCCATCAGGGCAACAAAGGTATCCAAGGCGCAGATGCGCACCGCCTCGCTGGTGAGGGTGTGCTCCCGGCTCATGTAGCTGCCGAAGACCTCCATGGCGGCGATGCCCAGGCTGAGGGTGAAGAAAGCCTGGTTCATGGCGGCGGTGATGACGCTCCCCAGCCCCGCGGCGGAGGCCTTGGCCAGGTCCGGCAGCAGGTAGAAGCGGACCCCCTCCCCCGCCCCCGGCAGGGTGAGGCTGTGGACCGCCAGCACGGCGATGAGGAAAAGGAGCCCCAGCATCATCCACTTGGTCACCTTCTCCAGGCCCCCCTGGAGGCCGAAGCTGCACACCAAAAAGCCGGCGGCCACCGTCAGAATCATCCAAAGGGACATCTCGCCGGGGCTGGCCAGCATGGCGGAAAAGACCCCGTCCACCGCCTCCCCGGAAAGGCCGGTGAAGGCCCCGGTGGCAAACTTTACAAAGTACCCCAGCATCCAGCCGGAAACGGTGGTGTAGTACATCATCAGCAGGGCGCAGCCCGCCACGCAGAACCAGCCGTGGATATGCCAGCGGCTCCCCGGCTTTTCCAGGGCCTTGTAGGCCAGGACGGCGCTTTTGCCGCTGGCCCGGCCCACCGCCAGCTCCATGGTGAGCACCGGCACCCCCATGATGAAGAGGAACAGCAGGTAAAAGAGCACAAAGACGCCGCCGCCGTTGGCCCCGGTGACATAGGGGAACTTCCAGACGTTCCCAATGCCCACGGCGCACCCCACGCTGACCAGCAGGAAGCCCAGGCGGGAACCAAAATTTTCTCGCTTCATTGCCTATACATCTCCTTCAAGCAATTTAACAAGCCAGTGTGATAAAACCTCTCCTATGATACGGGAAGCGGCGGGAAAAGTCAACCACCGGGGGAGATAATTTTCACCGGGCCCTTGCCCCAGGGGGCGGATTGGTATATCATAGAAGGCAGACAGAGGAAAGGAGCGATGAACGATGAAGCGAAGGCTGGAGCCTTGGGACTGCGCCAGGGAGCTGCTGCAAGGGCTGCCCGGCGGGCTGCTCCTCACCGCCGGGGCGGCGGGGAGGGTGAACCCCATGACCATCGGCTGGGGGACGCTGGGCATCCAGTGGGCCACCCCCATCTTTACCGTTTTTGTGCGGGAAAACCGCTTTACCCGCCAGCTGCTGGACCAGAACCCGGAGTTTACCATCAGCGCCCCCCAGGGGGAGGGGGCCAGGGAGATACTCTCCCTTTGCGGCACCAAAAGCGGGCGGGAGCTGGACAAAATAGCCGCCGCCGGTCTCACCCTGGCGGAGCCGGAGGCCATCTCCGTCCCGGCCATCCGGGAGCTGCCCCTGACCCTGGAGTGCCGGGTGGTGTACCGCCAGCCCCAGGAGCCCGCCGCCATCGACCCAAGGTTTATCCGCCGCTTCTACCCCCCGGAGGTGGACAGCGGCTTCTGCGGCGCCAACCGGGACTACCACACCGCCTACTACGGGGAAATCCTGGCCGCCTACATCCTGGAATAGGGGGGAAGCCCGGTGTGCACCTTCTTTACCACCCTGGACATCGTCCTGCCCATCTTTCTGCTGATTGTGCTGGGGTTTTTGCTGCGGCAGATTGGGATTTTGGACGAGACCGGCTGCGGCAGGATGAACACCTTCGCCTTCAACGTCCTGGTGCCCGCCATGGTCTTTTACAACATCTACACCGCCGACGCCGCCAGCTTCCGCAACCCCCGGCTGCTGCTTTTCTGCACGGGCTCGGTGACCGCCCTTTTCCTGCTGCTGATGGCGGCGGTGCCCCGCCTGGAGCGGGACCCCGCCAGGGTGGGGGTGATGATTCAGGGCATCTTCCGCTCCAGCTTTGTGGTGCTGGGGATGGGCCTTGCCACCTCCATGTACCCCGGCCAGGACATGAGCATCATCGCCATCGCCTCCACGGTGGTGGCCCCCCTCTTCAACGCCTGCGCCGTCATCTGCCTGGAGGTCCACAGCCAGGGGCGGCGTCCGGACCCCAAGAAAATCGCCCTGGATGTGATTAAAAACCCCCTGATTCTCGTCTCCATCCTGGCGGTGCTCCTTTTGGCGGCGGGGATTCGCTTCCCGGCGGCCATTGACACCGCCATCAAAAGCGTCTCCTCCACCGCCACCACCATCAGCCTGATTGTCCTGGGGGGCGGCCTCACCTTCCGGGGCATCGGCTCCTACAAAAAAGAGCTGGCGGTGGCGGTGGCCGCCAAGCTCCTGTTGCTGCCCCTTGTTTTTATCCCCATCGCCGTTTGGCTGGGCTTTTCCCAGATGGAGCTGCTTTGCATCCTCATCCTCTTCGCCTCCCCCTCCCCGGTCACGGCCAGCATCATGGCCCGGAACACCCCCGGCGCCGACTGGCAGCTGGCGGGGCAGATTGTGGTTTTTTCCACCACCCTTTCGGTGGTCAGCCTTTTCTGCATCCTCTACGTGCTTCTGTCCCTGGGGCTGCTGTAAGAGAATAGGGGGACCAAAGCTATCTAAATGTATACAGAGGTGATGAACCATGGAAGCTATTACGGGCATCTTTGATTCCCACGCCCACTACGACGACCCCGCCTTCGACCCGGACCGGGAA
>WSMP01000003.1:8631-32876 GCA_013316495.1 Angelakisella sp. | reverse complement strand
GAACGAGATTTTGTATAAGAGCCTTTCCGCCTCCCTAAACCGCAGCCGGCCCCACATCTACAATATAATCGGAGGCCCGCATGGTGTCCTCGTCGTGCTCCACCACAATGACGGTATTCCCCTGGTCCCGCAGCCGCTTGAGGGTGGCGATGAGACGGTCGTTATCCCGCTGATGGAGGCCGATGCTGGGCTCATCCAGGATATACAGCACCCCCATCAGACTGGAGCCGATCTGCGTAGCCAGGCGTATCCGCTGGCTCTCCCCGCCGGAAAGGGTGCTGGCGGAGCGGGACAGGGTGAGGTAGCCCAGTCCCACATTGACCAAAAAGCCCAAGCGGGAGCGAATCTCCTTCAGTATCTGGCCGGCGATAAGCTCCTGCTGGCGGGTAAGGGTCAATTCCTCCACAAAGCGGAGGGCCTGCTTCACCGACATTTTGCAGAAATCCGCGATGTTCTTCTCCCCCACTGTCACCGCCAGGATGGTCTTTTTCAGCCGGTCGCCGTGGCAGGCGGGGCATTCCACCGCCGTCATATAGCTTTGCAGCTCAAAGCGCATGTATTCGCTGCTGGTCTCCTTGAAGCGGCGCTCCAGGTTGTTGATGATGCCCTCAAAGTCGGTGTAGTAGCTGCCGGTCATGGTGCCGGTTTCCCGCTCCATCCGGAACTTTTCCCCCCGGGTGCCGTAAAGGATGATATCCAATTGGGCCTGGGGCAGGTCCTTCACCGGCACATCCAGGGGGATGCCGAAATGGCGTGAAAGGCCGTCAAAGTACATCCGGGCGATGCCCCCGTCCTGGTAGCTCCAGCCGGAGGCCTTAATGGCCCCCTGGGCCAGGGTTAAATCCCGGTTCCCCACCACCAGGTCCGGGTCCACCCGCTGGAAGGTCCCCAGGCCGGTGCACTTCTCGCAGGCCCCGTGGGGGTTGTTGAAGGAGAACATGCTGGGGGCCAGCTCCTCAATGGAGATATCGTGGTCCGGGCAGGAGTAGTTCTGGGAAAAAAGAATTTCTTCCCCGTCGATGACATCCACCAGGGCAAGGCCACCGGTGAGGGAGGAGGCGGTTTCGATGGAATCGGTGAGGCGGGAGCGGATCTCCGGCTTAATCACCAGCCGGTCCACCACAATCTCGATGGTGTGTTTTTTGTTCTTATCCAGCTGGATGGTCTCGGTGAGGTCGTAGAGGTTCCCATCCACCCGCACCCGGACGTAACCGGAGCGGCGGGCGGCTTCAAACTCCTTCTGGTGCTCCCCCTTGCGGCGGCGGATGGTGGGGGCCATCACCTGGATGCGGGTGCCCGACCGTAGCGCCATTACCTTGTCCACAATCTGGTCCACCGTCTGCTGGGTGATTTCCCGGCCGCAGACAGGGCAGTGGGGGGTGCCGATGCGGGCGTACAGAAGGCGCAGATAGTCGTAAATCTCCGTCACCGTCCCCACGGTGGAGCGGGGGTTTTTGGAGGTGGTCTTTTGGTCGATGGAGATGGCCGGGGAAAGCCCTTCGATGGAATCCACATCCGGCTTGTCCATCTGCCCCAAAAACATTCGGGCGTAGGAGGAGAGGCTTTCCACATACCGCCGCTGTCCGTCGGCATAGATAGTATCGAAGGCAAGAGACGTTTTACCGGAGCCGGAAAGGCCAGTGAAGACGATGAGCTTGTCCCGCGGGATGCTCAGGTCCACATTTTTCAGGTTGTTTTCCCGCGCGCCCTTGATGATGATTTGATCGGTTGCCAAATTTGTTTCCTCCCTCTCTCTTTCCCGTTCCCGTCACGCTTCGTCCCGCAGCTTCTGAATCTTGTCCCGAAGATAGGCGGCGTGTTCGAATTCCAGAATTTTGGCGGCATCCCGCATCTCGGCGGTGAGCTTTGCAATCATCGCCTCCCGCTCCCTGGGGCTCATCTTCTTTTTCAGCTTCCGGTCCACCGTCTCCCCCGTGGAGATTTCCAGAATCTCCCGTATCTCCTTTTTGATGCTCTGGGGGGTGATGCCGTGCTCCTCATTGTACTTCTGCTGGATGCCCCGGCGGCGGTA
Organism: Angelakisella sp.; assembly: GCA_013316495.1. Taxonomy (GTDB): domain Bacteria; phylum Bacillota; class Clostridia; order Oscillospirales; family Ruminococcaceae; genus Angelakisella. Next base: position 30,844 of record WSMP01000003.1, on the reverse strand, counting down.
GGTTTCGCTGATGGCCCGCTCCATGGAATCGGTCACCGAATCGGCGTACATGATGACCTTCCCCTCCACATTACGGGCGGCCCGACCGATGGTCTGGACCAGGCTGGTCTCGCTGCGCAAAAAGCCTTCCTTATCGGCGTCCAAAATCGCCACCAGGGAGACCTCCGGAATATCCAAACCCTCCCGCAGAAGGTTGATGCCGACGAGGACGTCGAACTCCCCCCGGCGCAGGTCCCGTATCAGCTCCATCCGCTGGATGGTGTCCACATCGTGGTGCATATACCGCACCTTGATGCCTGTTTTTCCCATATAGTCGGTGAGGTCCTCCGCCATCTTTTTGGTAAGGGTGGTCACCAGAACCCGCTCCCCCTTGGCGGAGCGGGCGTTGCATTCGCTGATAAGGTCGTCAATCTGCCCCTCCACCGGGCGCACCACAATCTCCGGGTCCAAAAGGCCGGTGGGCCGGATGATCTGCTCCACCACCGGGGCGCCGTTCTGCCGCTCCAGGGGGCCGGGGGTGGCGCTGACATAAAGCACTTGGTTTATTTTGCCATTAAACTCATCGAAATTCAGGGGCCGGTTATCCAGAGCGGAGGGCAGCCGGAACCCAAATTGAATGAGATTTTCCTTCCGGGAGCGGTCCCCGCCGAACATCCCCCGCACCTGGGGCAGCGTGACGTGGGATTCATCAATAAACATCAAAAAGTCATCCGGGAAGTAGTCCATCAGGGTGCAGGGGGTGCTCCCCGGCTCCCGCCCCGCCAGCACGCGGGAATAGTTTTCAATCCCCTTGCAGAAGCCAATCTCCAAGAGCATTTCCATATCGTAATTGGTGCGCTCGGCGATGCGCTGTGCCTCGATGAGCTTTCCCTCCTGGCGGAACCACTCCACCCGCTGGTCGCACTCCTGGCGAATCTCCTGCACCGCCTCCAGGATACGCTCCCTGGGAACGATGTAGTGGGAGGCGGGGTAGATAGCCAGGTGGCTGATGAAATTCTTCACCTCGCCGGTGACGGTGTTTATCTCCGCGATACGGTCCACCTCGTCCCCAAAGAATTCCACCCGGTAGGCGGAATCGGCAGAGTAGGCTGGGTATACCTCCACCACATCCCCCCGGACCCGGAATTTATTGCGGACGAAATTCATGTCGTTGCGCTCGTATTGCAGCTCCACCAGCTTGCGGATAAACTGGTCCCGCTCTTTCTGCATCCCCTTGCGCAGGGAGATAACCATGTTCTTATAGTCGATGGGGTCCCCCAGGGTGTAGATACAGGAGACGCTGGCTACAATGATAACATCCCGCCGCTCCGACAGGGCGGAGGTGGCGGAGTGGCGCAGACGCTCAATCTCGTCGTTGATGGCGCTGTCCTTTTCAATATAGGTATCGGTGGAGGCGATGTAGGCCTCCGGCTGGTAGTAGTCGTAATAGGAGACAAAATATTCCACCGCGTTATGGGGGAAGAACTCCTTGAACTCGGAGCAGAGCTGGGCCGCCAGGGTTTTGTTGTGGGCCAGGATGAGGGTGGGGCGGTTCAGCCGCTGGATGATATTCGCCATGGTGAAGGTCTTGCCCGACCCGGTGACCCCTTTCAGGATCTGTTCCCGGTTCCCGGCCTGGACACTTTGCACCAGGGAATCAATGGCCTGGGGCTGGTCCCCGGTGGGCTGGAAGGGTGAAACCAACTGAAAGGTATCCAGCAATCTGTCCGCCTCCTTTTTCCAAACGCGCGTGTACATATGTTCGAATCTAACTCTGGCTATTATACCCTATTTTCTCTCGTTTCGCAAGATGCAAAAGAAAAAAGAACAGCCTGTGCCGGAAAATTTTCTCAGCCAGGCCGCTCCTGTTTTATGTACCTTCTAAAACTCTGAAAAAAGACCGGTTTCCGCCATGGAGACATAATCATCCCCCGCCACCACAATATGGTCCAGCAGGCTGACGCCGATCTCCCGGAACATACGGAACAGCTCCTTGGTGGACTCCCGGTCCGCGCGGGAGGGCAGGGCCAGCCCGTTGGGGTGATTGTGCCCCAAAATCACGTTGGTGGCGTTGCATCCCAGGGTAATCTTCGCCAGCTCCCGGAACTGGACCTGCACCGAATCCGCCGCCCCGGTCTTCACGGTATCGAAGAAAAGGGTCTTTAGCTTATTATCCAGGCAAACCAGCATCAGCCGCTCTTCTGTCCGCCCCACATACCGGGCCTTCATCTGCTCCCCAATGGCGTGCATCGGGTCTTGCAGCGGGGCCAGGTCCGCCTTCTCCATATAGTACCGCCGGGCCAAGCTGCTAATAAGCTGGATGAGAACGGCTGTGTGGGTCCCCACGCCCTTCACCTTCATCAGCTCTTCGTAGGGTGCGTCCAGCACCCCGGAAAGGGAGCCGAAATGCTCCACCAGCCGGTGGGCCAGCTCGTTGGTGTCCCCCTGTGGAATGGAGTAGAAAAGCAGCAGCTCCATCACCCGATGCGGCGGCATGTGGTCCAGGCCGCCCTTCAGGAATTCCGCCTTCATCCGGCTCCGGTGTCCGTCGTGGAGTCCCACTTTGCTCCCCCCTTCCCTTTTTTCTCCTACATCATACCCCTTTTTCCTCCCCTTGGCAAGAGAAAAGACTGCGGTTCTTCAAAACAACCTCCTTTTTCTGTGTCCAGGCAGCAAAAACACAAGGGCCGGCGATTGTCAGGTGTAAAGCTCCAGCCAAACCTTCGGCATTTCCGGGTTGGGGGTACGGACCACCTCCAGCGCTCCAAAGTTTTCCGGCGCTTCCCCCTGGCGCAGGCGCCGGGCCGCTACCACCAGGCGCTCCCCGGCAAAATCGTAAAGGCAGGTGGAGAGGGTCAGCAGCTCATCCCTTGGGGTGACCTCCACCCCGGTGCGCAACAGGGTGCGCTTGGCAATGCGGTCCAGGTAAGCCTGTTTTTCCTCCATGGTTTGAAAGGAAACCTGGTTGTGGTAATCGAAGTCATCCCCGTGCTGGGGAAGCGTCGCCGCCACAAACACGCCAAACACAACATATTGTCCCTCCTCATAGAGGGTGTTAAAGTTCACCACCGGGTCTGCCGCCACAAAAGCTGGGTCCAGGTAGTTTACCAGATAATGAAACCAGGCCCCATCGTCCATGTTGTGACCGTAGAGAATAAGATTCTCCCCCCTGGGGGAAATAGAACAGCGGTAATCCAGAAACACCGAACCATGGCGGTCCTCCCTGCCGTAGAAATCGTGCTTCAGGTAATATTGGTTATCCCGCTGGACCACCGGGGCGGCAAAGCCCTTTTCTCCCCCCAGTTCCAGCCATCCCACCAGGTCCCTGTTGATGGCGCGGAGCGGCTCCAGCCGGGGGTCGATTCCCTGCACCGTGCTGCCGCCGGAGGACTCCCGATAGATGCGCCCCAGCTCCTGCTCCTGGCGCTGGGCCTGGCGGGCCTGGATGCTCACATAGACCGCGTTGCCCCCGTAAAAACAGGAGAGGGAAACCGACACCGCCGTTAAACAGCTGAGACAGGTCCCCAGCACCCTTCTGAATCCCTTCATAAACTCCTCACCTCCCTCTCCCCTGGGCGGGCTCTCTCACCCGAAGCGCCAAAACAGGCCCAAAATAAAAACAAATTTATTTTTTCCAACAATTTAATAAAAATTAAAGGTTTTTTGCCTAATTTGTGGTATACTGTTCTATAGTGAATTGCCATACTTTGGCAGAAAGGGGGATGAACCATGCCCATCGGCCATGTGGTTTTTGATCTTGATGGCACCCTCTTGGATACCGAGGCCGCCTTTCTCCTGGCCCTTCAGGAGACGATGGACCAATTTTTAGGCAGCTCTCCCAGCATTGCAGAGCTGCATTACACCTTCGGAATGCCCACCGATGCCGCCCTGCGGGTCCTGGGCTTCAAGGACATACCAGCCGCCCACCAGGTTTGGGAGAGGAAGTGTATGGAAAAGCTGGGGCAGGTCTGCCTTTTTGATGGCATTCCCCAGCTGGTAGAGGCGCTGCTGCTGCGGGGGTATGTGCTGGGCATCGCCTCCTCTGAAAGCCGGCGGGAATACCAGATGGTTTTTCTCCCCCTGGGGCTGGGGGACTGCTTTGGCACAGTGGTGCTGCTGGAGGATACCGTGGAACATAAGCCCCACCCGGACCCCCTCCTCTACTACATGAAAACCACCGGAGCCAAGCCGGATGAGGTGCTCTTTGTCGGCGACAGTCCCGGAGATATGCTCTGCGCCCAGGCTGCCGGGGTGGCCGGGGCGCTGGCCTGCTGGGGCCGCTACCCTGCGGAGGTGGACACCCTTTTTCGTCTGGATCGCCCTGGGCAGCTGCTGGACCTTCTGCTGGAACTGGAGGCGGCGGAACGTCTGTAATTAACCTAAAAAAATCCGTATTATTGCGAATCAGGCCGAATTCAGAAGTATTCGAGAGCTGTTTTGCTATAATGCGGATTTTTACTAAATTACTACAGTAGCGTAGTAGCATAGTAAAGTATATAATACTTCCATAAGGTTACCGGAGAAACCGGGATGCAACCGCTCCCTGTTTCGGAACTGGATTTTTGCGCATGGTACATGGAGGTATTATTATGAAACGAACCTTTGCGATTATTTCCCTTCTTCTCGCCCTTTCCCTCACCGCCGCCTGCGGAGCGGCCCCTTCTCAACCTGTTCCGGGAAGCAGCAGCCCCGCATCCCCTGCCCCGGAAGACTCCTCCCCCACGATCACCAGGCTGGTAATTGGTCTGGACGATCAGTTCCCGCCTATGGGGTTCCGGGATGAGAAAAACGAGCTGGTGGGCTTCGATATCGACCTGGCCAAGGCGGTCTGCGACAAGCTGGGCATTGAGGCGATCTCCACCCCCATCAACTGGAGCAGCAAGGAATTTGAGCTGAACGGCGGCAAGGTGGATGTCCTTTGGAACGGCCTCACCATCACCGACGCCCGGAAAGAAGCCATGCTCATGTCCCCCGCTTATATCACCAACGCCCAGGTTATTGTGGTTCGGAAGGATTCTGGTATCAAAACCCTGGCAGACCTTGGGGGCAAGACAGTCGCCCTTCAGGAGGGCTCCTCGGCGGAAGAGGCCTATACCGCCTGCGCTGCTGCCGGCACAGAAAAGGAGCTAATTAAGGCGCCGGAGAATATTTCTCTCTTTAGCGACCTGAAAATCGGCCGCATCGACGCGGTGGTGATTGATAAGGTCTTTGGGGACTATTACATTGCAGAAAACGGCGAGGGCAAGCTGGAAGTGCTGGCGGAACAGCTGGCGGATGAGGAATACGGCATCGCCTTCCAAAAGGAGAACCAAGAGCTGGCCGCTTTGGTCCTGGGCGCCCTGGATGAGCTGGTGAAGGACGGCACCGCTGCCCAGATTAGCCAGAAGTGGTTTGGCGAGGACCGCATCGTCTTCCAGTACCCAGGGTGATTCCGCTATGGATTTCGCTTATATTGCCAGCACCTTTCTGCGGGTAGGGGCCGGGCTGGGGACCACCTTAAAGCTCTTCTTTATCACCATTCTGGCCTCTCTCCCCCTGGGCTTTCTCATCACCCTTCTGCTGCGCAGCGGTATAACCCCTTTGCGGTGGCTTGCCAAGGTCTTTGTCTACCTGATGCGCAGCACCCCCCTGGTGCTCCAGCTGCTGTTTATCTACTTCGGTCTCCCCTATCTCCCCGGTGTGGGGAACTATTTCAGCACCATGGGGCGCTTTACTGCCACCATTTGGGGCTTCGTCCTCAACTACGCCGCCTACTTTGCAGAAATCTTCCGGGGGGGACTGCTGGCGGTGGAGGCGGGACAGTACGAGGCGGCCAAGGTTCTGGGGCTCACCCGGTGGCAGACCATCACCCGCGTGGTGTTCCCCCAGATGCTCCGGGTGGCGATGCCCTCCATCTCCAACGAGACCATCACCCTGGTGAAGGACACCTCTCTCATGTTCACCCTGGCGGTGCCGGAGGTGCTGCAATTTGCCAAATCTGCTGTCAGCTCCACCGGCAAAACCTTTCCCTTTGTGGTGGCGGGCATCATCTACCTGGTGATGAACCTGGCTATCACCTGGCTTTTGAAGGCGGCGGAAAAACGCTTTGATTATTGATAGGACGGGGGGCTTTCGACGATGGCATTTTTAGAGGTGCGCCAGCTTAAAAAATCCTTTGACACCCTCCCTGTCCTGCGGGGGGTGTCCTTCACGGTGGAGCAGGGGGATGTTATTGCGATTATCGGCCCCTCCGGCTCCGGCAAATCCACCCTGCTGCGGTGTCTCATCGACCTGGAAACGGTGGATGAGGGAACCGTGACCATCGGCGGAGAGCCCTTCATCACCAACGGGCAGTACCCCATCCCCCGCCACCGCAGGGCTTTAAGCGGCCGGATGGGGATGGTGTTCCAGAGCTTCAACCTCTTCCCCCATATGACGGTGCGGCAGAACCTCATCGAGCCCTACCGGATGACCACCCCCGGCGCCACCGACGGGGAGGAAAAATGCCGCCGGCTGCTGGAAAAGGTGGGCCTTTGGGACAAAGCGGACGTCTACCCCTCCAAGCTCTCCGGCGGGCAAAAGCAGCGGGTAGCCATTGCGCGGGCGCTGATGAAAAGCCCGGAGCTTATGCTCTTTGACGAGCCTACCTCCGCTTTGGACCCCCAGCTTACCGGGGAGGTGCTGTCCATTATGCGGCAGCTGGCACAGGAGCACATGACCATGCTGGTGGTGACCCACGAGATGTCCTTTGCCCAGGACGCCGCTACCCAGGTGCTGTTTATGAAGGATGGCCTTATCGCCGAGGCTGGCCCTCCCCCGGTGATTTTCACCCGGCCCCAAAACCCGGAAACGGCAGCCTTTCTGGGGACGGCGGCCCGATAGCGATTTGTTTTCGGCAGCACAGAAAAGCTCCCGCCCTCCCTTTCCGGGATGAGCGGGAGCCTGCTTTTTTCCTATAGAATGATGCAAATGAGGCCGGAGCAGCCCTCGTTGATGATTCGCTCGGTGGTTTCCTGCATCTTCATCCGGGCGTCGCTGGGCATCCGGTACAGCTTGTTGTGGAGCCCCTCGTTCACCAGCTCGTGGAGGGATTTTCCGAAGATGTTGGATTCCCAAATCTTCGCCGGGTTCTCCTCGAACTCCTGGAGGAGGTAGTGGACCAGCTCCTCGCTCTGGCGCTCGCTCCCCACAATAGGGGCCACCTCTGTGGTGATGTTCGCCTGCATCATATGGATGCTGGGGGCGCTTGCCTTCAGGCGCACACCGTACCGCCCCCCCTGCTTCATAATCTCCGGCTCCTCCAGGGTCAGCTCCTCCAGGCTGGGCATAACGATGCCGTAGCCGGTGGCCGCCACCTCCTCCAGGGCGCCGCTGATTTTATCGTACTTGCGCTTAATGGCAGCAAGCTCAATCATACAGGGCAGCAGTCCCTCTTCCCCGTCAATCTGAAGGCCGGTGGCCTCCCCCAAAATGCGGTAGAAGAGCCCTCCGGGAATCTCCAGACGGCACCGCAGGCTGCCGGAGCCCAGGTCAATGGAGGCGATGCGGGCGTCCTGGATGTTTTCGCATTCGGCAAGCGCGGCGAGAGCCTCCTTTGCCCCGGCGATGCGATCCAAAGTCTCCCCACAGAGGCGGGCCTGCTGGTAAATGGACTTTTGGAGCCAGTGGTCCCTTTGCAGGTTCATAATCCAGCCGGGTAGCTCCAGGGCCACCTCCTTGACGGGGAACTGATAGAGGATGCGGGTCAGAATCTCCCGGATGTCGTCCTCGTCCAGCTCCAGGCAGTTGACCGCCACCACCGGCACCTGGTATTTTTCTTCCATCTCCTGGCGCAGCTCCCGGCTGCGGGGAGTCCTTGGCTGGGTGCAGTTGAGGAGGATGACAAAGGGCTTGCCAATCTCCTGAAGTTCCCCAATCACCCGGCCCTCCGCCTCCTCGTACTCGGCCCGCGGGATATCGCTGATGGAGCCATCGGTGGTAACCACCAGGCCGATGGTGCTGTGTTCGGTGATGACCTTTTTGGTGCCAATCTCCGCCGCCATGTTAAAGGGAATCTCCCGGTCAAACCAGGGGGTCATCACCATCCGCGGCTGCTCGTTTTCGATGTACCCCAAAGCGCTGGGGACGATATATCCCACACAGTCGATAAGCCGAACCTGGAAGGAAGCGGTCTGATCCACCGAGATCTTCACCGCCTCCTCCGGGATGAACTTCGGTTCGGTGGTCATGATGGTTTTGCCGGCAGCGGATTGCGGCAGCTCGTCGGTAGCCCGCTCCCGCCGGGCCTCGCTTTCGATGTTGGGCAGCACCAGGGTCTCCATAAACCGCTTGATAAAGGTGGATTTTCCGGTGCGCACCGGCCCCACCACGCCTACGTAAATGTCCCCGTCGGTGCGCTTTGCGATGTCCTGGTATAATGTGGTCTTTTCCAATGCAGCCAATCTCCTCTCCCCCTCAAGAAACTACCGGAATCAGCAGTATCCGCCGCTGCCGGTCTTCGTCCTCCTCCGGGTTCTCCTCGGTGATCTTGTCGATATTTGTGTTGTATCGTTTGGCGATGTCCCAAAGGGTCTCCCCCGAATCGGCCAGGTAAAGGTACAGGCCAGGGGCAGCAGCGTCCTCCTTGGGCTTCTTCTCGTCCACTTCGATGTCCTCCAGAAGCACCGCCCGCACCGGGCAGGACAGGCTCCCGGTCAGCTCCAGCTGGCAGCGCAGCTCCAAGGCGTCGTTTCCCGAAGCGCTCCAGGTGCAGCTTTGGCAGCTGATGCGCGCCTCCAGTGCCGCTCCCTCTACTTCGCAGGGGAACTTGTGGTTCACCTCCAACACTTTATCGAAGTAGTAAAGCTGCCCATCCTCCATTTTAGCCAGCATGGAGATGGTGAGCTTCCCCTCCGCCACCGGGCCGCCGCTTTCCATCCGGGGAGAGACGGTGGCCGCCTCGCACCACAGCTCCACCACCTCCTCCACATTCTCCGGCAGGGGGATGGTCTCCTGGCAGGAAACGGTCTCCTGTACCGTCCGGCAAATTCGGGTAAGGGTGACGGTCCGGGTGCGGAAGGTGCACTGGTTCTTGGTGGAGTAGCAGTCGGAGCAGTACCGGGCGGTGCAGGGAAGCCAGCCGCGGGCGCAGCTTTCCACCACCGCTTCCACGGCAAGGGAGCGGTAATCCCCGTCCTCGGTGGGGGCAGGCTCGGCGGTGACCGAGGCCACCTGCTGCCACACATCACAGAGGCTCCCTTCCCCCAGCCCCTCCAGCTCGCAGATGGCGCTGGTGGGCAGGGTGTAATCCGCCCGCTCAAAGCCGCCGCCCGCCGCCTGATAAAAGACATGGAGATTCAGCTCTCCCCGAAGCACTGCTTTCCCCGCCACCTGCTTGCATTCAGTAACCTGCGATGAGGCGCCCACCCGGACAATGGCCTGGATGGGGGGCTTGCCGTGGGGCAGCTCCAATCGCTCGGTGAGCCGGGTTTCCCGGAGGCACTGGCCCAAAAGACGGGCGGCATCGGTCTGCTCCCGCTTCAGCTGGAGGCCCATGCCCTCTCCTTCCACAATCACCTGCTCCTCCCGGCTTCCCACCCCTTTTACCGTGAGGATCAGGGCACCCCGGATATCCAGGCGCCGCTGGTTCACCGCCCGGCAGTTGACATAATCCACCCTGGCGGAAAGGGAAAGCACCGGTTCGGGACAGTCTCCCTTCATCTCCACAATGCGGGAAAAGGGCACCTTGTACTCCCCGCGGGCCACCCCTTCCCCGGTGGAGACATAGTAGACGGTAATTGCCGCCATCCCTTCCAGCTCCAGCTTGCCGGGACTGGCCCGTCGTCCCACCAGGGTGGGGGTGATGGAGCATTTCAAAATCCGCATAATGTCCGGACAGTAGTCCGGCAGGAGGGCGTCGCATTCAATGGGCTGCTCCACACTTTGGTCGATTAGTGGTTCGTTTATAAAAAGGGGCTGCCGGGTCAACTTCAGTTCCATATCTACCTCTCCTCCTTATTTGGTTCACCACCACTATATGAGGAGCCCGTACCAAATATGACGAACTTCCGGACATGGTTCTTCCGGCGTTATGGATAAAACCACCTGCCTTTTTCTAAAAAAAGAAAACCGCGCCAGGCGGTTTCGCTCCGGCGCGGCGTGGTGCTTTTTCACGTTTTATCAGCTCTTCCACTTCTTTGCCAAAAGGATATCCGGGCAAACATCCTTTTCCAGGTCGTGGATAAAATAGAGAAGGTTGCCCACCGCAAAACTTCGGGCATAGAGGGGGTCCTTTGTAACACGGGCCTTCTTGCTCATAAGTAAGGCGGTCAGCTCCTCCTCCCACTGGCTGAAAGGAGCAGGGAGCTTCCCGGCGCACCAGTCGCTGAAAAAGCTGTGCTCCTGCCCAAAATGGATCTCCCCCCGCTTTTTTGCGGCCTCATACGCTTCCGCCAAGCGGTCCACCTCCCGGTAGAGGGCCAGAATCGCAGCTTGGTCCGCCTCCCGCCAATGCTCCTGGAGGTAGAGCCGGGCTACGCGGTGGCTCCGGCCCTGCTCCTTATCCACCCAGCCCTGCTGCTTGCGGCAGCTTTCGGCTATCTCCTCCCGGTGCTGGTCAAACCAGTCCCCCAGCCGCTCCAATCCCTGAAGCAGGCTCTCTTTGTCATTTTCCACAGCAAACCAGGGGGAGGCCACCTGCGCCTTGGCAGGGATCGTCATAAGGCGGCTGTAGCTGCCATTGCTCAGTGTCCTGTAGGTACAAAAGGCCACGTCCCAGGGGTGCTTTAAATAGCTGGTAAACACCTCCCCGATGCGCAGGAGAATCTGCCCCTTCTGAAAACCCCGGAAAAGGGTAAAGTGCCAAAAGCACCCGTCCTCTCCATCGGCCCAGAAGGGGTAGGCCGCCCCCTTCACCTCTCCCTGCTCCTGGTCCCAGAGGACAAAATCCGTGCCTGTGCGAAAGGTTTTGGGCGGAATATCAATGGAAAATCCCTCCAGCCGCTTCGCCCCAAAGTTGATAATCTCCTGTTTGCAGTTTATGCAGCGTTTCACGACGACGGTTCCTTTCCTTCCAAAAATCCCCACGCCGAAGGTTATCGCCTTTGACATGGGGACGGCAGGTTATTTTTTAATAGTTCTCTGCGTGAACCTCAAAGTAGCTCCGGGGATGGGCGCAAACAGGGCAAACCTCCGGGGCCTTGGTGCCCACAACAATATGCCCGCAGTTGCGGCACTCCCAAACCTTTACTTCGCTCTTCTCGAAAACCGCGGCGGTTTCTACGTTCTTCAGCAGGGCGCGGTAACGCTCCTCGTGGTGCTTTTCAATGGCGGCCACCGCGCGGAACTTAGCGGCCAGCTCCGGAAAGCCCTCTTCCTCGGCGGTTTTGGCAAAGCCCTCGTACATATCGGTCCACTCGTAGTTCTCCCCGTCGGCGGCAGCACCCAGGTTTTTCGCGGTGTCCCCCAGCCCTTCCAGCTCCTTGAACCACATTTTGGCGTGTTCCTTCTCGTTTTCGGCGGTCTTTAAAAACAGGGCGGCAATCTGCTCGTAGCCCTCCTTTTTGGCGACAGAGGCGAAGTATGTATACTTGTTCCGGGCCTGGGATTCCCCAGCAAAGGCAGCCTCCAGGTTCTTTTCAGTCTGTGTACCAGCGTAGCGGCTCATAAGAAAACTCTCCTTTTCTGTCATTTTAGCAAAAAGCGCCTGGAATCCGGGACACTTGGTCAAGACTCCAGGCGCTTCACTATACTACATCATGGAACGGTTCTGCGGGAGCTTAATACATGCCGCCCATGCCGCCCATATCGGGAGCGGCGGGGGCCGCGGGAGCGGGCTCCTTCTTGTCGGCAACCAGGCTCTCGGTGGTGAGGACCATGGCAGCCACAGAGGCGGCGTTCTCCAGGGCGGAGCGGGTCACCTTGGTGGGATCCAGGATACCGGCAGGAATCATATCCACATACTCTTCCTTGTAGAAGTCAAAGCCGTAGCCCTTCTTGCCGGAACGCTTGATGGCATCGATGATGACGGAACCCTCCAGGCCGCTGTTGGCGGCAATCTGGCGCATGGGCTCCTCCAGGGCCTTCAGAACGATGCGGACACCGGTCTTCTCGTCCCCTTCCTTCTCTCCGGCCAGCTTCTCCACCGCGGGGATGGCATTGATGAGGGCCACGCCGCCGCCGGCGACGATGCCTTCCTCCACCGCAGCCTTGGCGGCGGAAAGAGCATCCTCAATGCGCATCTTCTTTTCCTTCATCTCCACTTCGGTAGCGGCGCCAACCTTGATAACCGCCACACCGCCGGCCAGCTTGGCCAGGCGCTCCTGGAGCTTCTCACGGTCGAAATCGGAGGTGGTGTTCTCAATCTGGGCGCGAATCTGGGCGATGCGGTCCTGGATGGCCTTCTTGTCCCCTTCGCCGTTGACGATGATGGTGTTCTCCTTCTGGACGGTGACCCGCTTGGCCCGGCCCAGCTGGGACATGTTGGCGTCCTTCAGCTCCAGACCCAGGTCGGAGGTGATGACCTGACCGCCGGTGAGGGTGGCGATATCCTGGAGCATCTCCTTGCGGCGGTCGCCAAAGCCGGGGGCCTTAACGGCGACGCAGGTGAAGGTGCCCCGCATCTTGTTCACCAGCAGGGTGGCCAGGGCCTCGCCCTCCACATCCTCGGCGATGATGATGAGCTTGCGGCCGGACTGAACCACCTGCTCCAGCAGGGGGAGGATCTCCTGAATGTTGGAAATCTTCTTATCGGTGATGAGAAGCAGAGCGTCGTCAATGACCGCCTCCATCTTCTCGGTATCGGTGACCATGTAGGGGGTGATGTAGCCACGGTCGAACTGCATCCCTTCCACCACGTCGCTGTAGGTCTCGGCGGTCTTGGACTCCTCCAGGGTGATAACCCCGTCGGCGGAGACCTTCTCCATGGCCTCGGCGATGAGCTTGCCAATCTCCTCATTGCCGGAGGAGACAGTGGCCACGCGGGCGATGTCGGCGGAGCCGGAGACCTTCTTGCTGTCCGCCACAATGGCGTCCACGGCGGTCTTGACGGCGCTCTCAATGCCCTTCTTCACCACCATGGGGTTTGCGCCGGAGGTGACGTTCTTCATCCCCTCCCGCACCAGGGCCTGGGCCAGCAGGGTGGCGGTGGTGGTACCGTCGCCGGCGGCGTCGTTGGTCTTGGTGGCAACTTCCTTCACCAGCTGGGCGCCCATGTTCTCAAAGGCGCAGTCCAGCTCGATCTCCTTGGCGATGGTGACACCGTCGTTGGTAATAAGGGGGCTGCCGAACTTCTTATCCAGCACCACGTTGCGGCCCTTAGGCCCCAGGGTAATTTTGACGGTATCGGCCAGCTGGTCGATGCCGGACTGGAGCGCTTTTCTGGCTTCCTCACCATAGATGATCTGCTTTGCCATAATAATCAGTTCCTCCTGTTATTCAATCTTTTCCGAAAGATGTTTATTCCACAACGGCCAGGACATCGGACTGGCGCAGGATGGTGAACTCTTCCCCGTCCAGCTTCACCTCGGTGCCGGCGTACTTGCTGATGAGGACCTTCTGGCCCACGGCGAGATACATCTCCACCTGGTTGCCGTCCACCATGCCGCCGGGGCCTACCGCTACTACCTCGGCCACAACGGGCTTCTCCTTGGCGTTGCCAGCCAGGATGATGCCACTCTTGGTGGTCTCCTCAGCCTCGGTCATTTTGATGACCACACGGTCACTCAAGGGTTTGATTGTCATGGTTTTTCCCTCCGATTTTAGATTAGATAAGTGGTTTGGACTTAGCACTCATAATAACCGAGTGCCAACGATTATTATTCTACCCTTTTTTGGAAAAAAATCAAGGGGGTTTCGTTGATTTAACAAAAAAATAGGAAATTTAACAATTTGTTCAAGATTGGCGTTTATAGTACCGAAGGATAAAGGCTCCGCCCGGCTTGTCCAAACCATAAACCGACCCGCTATATGCTATATCTATTCACTTAAGGCAAAAAAGAGGGCCCCTAGGGGTCCCTCTTTGGCTGTCGAAAAGCTTCCCCAGAAGCAGGACCTGTCGGTCAAGAGGGGGAAAAAGTGTGAAAAGGGGGGCGTTAAGTCCCTCTTTTCGCGTCGAGCGACCGAAGGGAGCGGATAAATCCCGCCGTAGCGGCGGGTCTCAGCTTGTCGAAAAGTCTTTTCGACAAGCTGAGAGGGGCCCCTGGGGACCCCTCTTTCTGTAAATCTACTGACCTTACCGGTACTTTTGACTATCTTTACCGGCGGCCGTTCCGGGGCGGGTTCTGGCGGTAAATCTGGCTTTGGGCGCTTTGGAGGCCGCTGGTATTGGCGGGGCGCACACCGGGGTCAAAGTAGGTGACAAACTTCACCGAATACATATCACAGACGGTGGAGGTGCCGTTGACCTCATCATAGAGGAGCAGCCAGGAGACCCCCACGGCGGTAAGCACCCCCTCCTTGCGGACGATGTTCTGGGTGCCTACCAAAAATTCCACCACCACGTAGTTGCCCACCGAAAGGGCGATGACCTCCTGGATGGTCTCCGGGTCCACACCGTTCTGGAGGCCGTCCGGAAGGGGTTCCGGATATTCGGTCATGGATTGCGGCATTTGGGAAAGGTTTGCGCTGTTCTCATTTTCAGGCATGATAGCTCCTCCTTATGTATCGTAATAGGCCGCGGTGGGGTTATAAAAGCAGTGGTTGCGGATGCGGGTGACATAGACCCCCACCTCGCTGGGGAAGTTGGGGCGGCAGGTAGGGCTATAGGGGTTGAAGAACCACAGGGCCTGCCCCAAATTGATAACCCGCCCCCCTGCCATGGCCCACTGGGCAATCTGGTACTGAACGTCCTCCGGGCGCATATTATAGATGTTCTGCTGGTTGGGCTGTCCCCGCACCGTCTCCATGGCGCAGGTGAACTGACCGGGCTGGAGGATGATCTTCCGGATGCTCCCCTGGCCCACGCGGGCATATTCCCCGGCGCTGGCACGGACCCGGTTCATCACCACACTGGCCACCGCCGCCATGCCGGTGTCCCCCTCCCCGCCGGCTTCGCACTGGATGAGCCTTGCAAGAAGCTCCAGGTCGGAAAATGCCATCTCTCTTCCATCCCCTCCTTTTTCCCTTTCCATCCATCTCTATGCGGGAGGGTGAAAAAAGATACAGGAAAAGTTCACAAATTATCTATTGTTTCTTTGGGGACATTTCTATATAATCAGTCTATCGAATATTTCGATTGTCGAAATAATAAAAGGAAGGGGAGGATTCCTTATGGATAGCCTGGATATGCGGCTCTTCCACGCCAACGCCCGGTATCTCCACACCCTTACGAGGGGAGGCGCCTGGCCTCAGCCCCAAATCCACGCCCTGATCTACCTGGAGCGCCACCAGGAGCTTTCGGTCACCCCCACCCAGCTGAGCCAGGTGCTGCGGGTGCGCCCCTCCACCATCACCCCCATGCTCCAGCGGCTGGAGGACCAGGGACTGCTGCGGCGCATCCACTCCAAGGAGGACCGCAGGCAGGTTTTCCTCGCCATCACCCCGGAGGGAAAGGACCTTTTGAAGAAGAACTGGGAGCGGCTGGTGGCCTTTTACCGCAGCCTTTTTGCCCGCCTCACCCCGGAAGAGGGGCTGCTCTTTTTAGAGCTGCTGGAAAAGATTGCCGACCCAATCCCCCCTGAACCCCCCAATTTTCCTATGGAAGGATGTGCTCCAACATGCTGAAACTTCTTGGAAAACTGCGGCCCTACTGGCTGCGGATTCTTCTGCTGGTTGCCATCACCCTGGCTGGGGTCTATACCGACCTGGCCCTCCCCTCCCTGATGGCCCGCATTATCAATCAGGGCATTGCCGCCCAGGACTTTTCCCTGATTCTCCTCACCGGCGGGGAGATGCTCCTTTGCGCCCTGCTGGGGGTGCTCTGTGCCGTGGGCAGCGGCATCCTGGGGGCCCAGGTATCCATGGGCTTTGGCCGGGACCTGCGGGGACTGGTCTTCCGCAAGGCGGCGGCCCTCTCCCTCACCGAGTTTGAATCCTTTGGTACCGCCACCCTCATCACCCGCACCACCAACGATGTCAGCCAAATTCAACTGTTTGTGATGATGGCCTTCCGCATCCTCATCCGGGCCCCCCTGATGATTCTGGGCGGCGTCACCATGGCCCTTCGCTCCAGCGCCGCCCTTTCCCAGGTGGTGCTCCTTTCGGTGCCCGCCCTGGTCATCACCGTGGCGGTGGTATCCTCCATCGCCCTGCCCCTTTCCAGCACCATCCAGCGTTCGGTGGACCGGGTTAATTTAATCCTGCGGGAAAAACTCACCGGCCTGCGGGTGGAGCGGGCCTTCGGCACCGAAGGCTACGAGGAAAAGCGCTTTGACGAAGCCAACCGCAGCCTCACTGCCGTCACCATCAAGATGCACCGCACCATGGCCTTTATGATGCCGGCCCTCACTCTTATTATGAGCTTCACACAAATCGCCCTCGTTTGGTCCGGCGCGGTACAGATTGACGCTGGGAACCTTTTGGTGGGGGATATGATGGCGGTCATTCAGTATGTCATGCAAATCATGATGTCCCTCATGATGTTCACCATGATCTTCGTCATGGCCCCCCGCGCGGTAGCCTCCGCGCGGCGGCTCACCCAGGTGCTGGAGCTTCCCGAATCCATCGCCGACCCGGAGAATCCCGCGCGCCCCACCGGCCTGCGGGGGACGGTGGAGTTCCGGGACGTTTCCCTCACCTACCAAGGGGCGGAAAAGCCGGTGCTGGAGGGGATCTCCTTCACCGCCCGCCCCGGAGAAGTAACCGCTGTCATTGGCTCCACCGGCAGCGGAAAATCCACGCTGGTGAACCTGATTCCCCGGTTCTTTGACGCCACCGGGGGCCAGGTGCTGGTGGACGGGGTGGACGTCCGCCAAATGAGCCAGCGGCAGCTGCGGGAGCGCATCGGTTTTGTCCCCCAAAAGGCGCTGCTTTTCCGGGGCACCATCCGGGAAAACATCGCCTACGGCAAGCCGGACGCCACCGAGGAAGAAATCCTGGCGGCGGCCAAAACCGCCCAGGCCCTGGAATTCATCCGGGAAAAGCCCGGCGGCCTGGACGCCCCGGTGGCCCAGCTGGGCCAGAACTTTTCCGGCGGGCAGAAGCAGCGGCTTTCCATCGCCCGCGCCCTGGTGCGCAGGCCGGAGGTCTATATCTTTGACGACAGCTTCTCGGCTCTGGACGCCAAAACCGATGCCGCCCTCCGGGCCGCCCTGAAGGAAACCACCGGGGATGCCACCGTTCTCATCGTTGCCCAAAAGGTGAGCACCGTCATGGAC
Organism: Angelakisella sp.; assembly: GCA_013316495.1. Classification (GTDB taxonomy): domain Bacteria; phylum Bacillota; class Clostridia; order Oscillospirales; family Ruminococcaceae; genus Angelakisella. The sequence goes on along the minus strand of WSMP01000003.1, from coordinate 13,595 downwards.
GCCGACCGCATTCTGGTACTGGACGGCGGCGGCTGTGTGGGAATGGGCACCCACCGGGAGCTGCTGCAAAGCTGCCCGGTTTACCAAGAGATCGTCTATTCCCAAATGTCGGCAGAGGAGGTGGAGGCATGAGCGGACCCATGCACGGCGGGCCTGGAGGCCGGCAGCCCAAGAGTTTTGACCGTCCCAAAAACACCAAAGCCACCCTCCGGCGGCTGCTGGCCTTTATGAAGCCCTATCACCTGGGCCTTTCCCTTGTGGTGGTCTTCGCCATTTTCAGCACGGTTTTCAACAGCTTGGGTCCCATGGTGCTGGGCTTTGCCACCAACGAGATCCAGCTGGGCTTTAACCGGATGGCCCAGGGCGGCGGCATTGACTTTGCCGCGGTGCTGCGGATACTGGCCCTGATGGCGGCGCTTTACATCATCTCCGCCCTTTTTAGCTATCTGCAAAATTTCTTAGTTTCCGGTGTGGCGCAAAAAACCATCTATAGCCTGCGCAAGACGGTGGACCAGAAGATCCGCCGCCTGCCCCTGGGTTACTTTGATCGGGGCTCCATCGGGGATGTTCTCAGCCGGGTCACCAACGACGTGGACACGGTGGCCACCACCCTCCAGCAGGGCATCAACCAAATTGTCAACTCGGTATTTACCCTTATCACCATCCTGGTAATGATGCTGCTTATCAGCCCGGTTCTCACCGGGGTGGCCCTCCTCACCCTCCCCCTCACCCTGCTGGCCTCCATGAACGTGGTGCGCCTCTCCCAAAAGCTCTTTAAGGGCCAGGCGGACACCCTGGGCTCCCTCAACGGCTATGTGGAGGAGATGTACACCGGCCACAACGTGGTAAAGGTCTTCTCCCAGGAGGAAAACACGGTGGCGGCCTTTGACCGCCTCAATGAAGAGCTGTACCGCTACAGCTGGAAGGCCAATTTCATCTCCGGCATCATCATGCCCATCAGCAGCTTTGTGGGCAATCTGGGGTATATCATCGTCACCGTGCTGGGGGCGGTGTGGGTCATCCAGGGGAAATTCCTGGTGGGCTCCATCCAGTCCTTCATCCAGTATATCCGCCACTTCAATAACCCCATTGTTCAGCTGGCTAACCTGGCCAATATGCTCCAGTCCACCATCGCCGCGGCGGAGCGGGTCTTTGACTTCCTGGACGAGACAGAGGAGACCCCCGACCCGCTGCCCCAGGGGGAGATTCCCCAGGCCGCCCGGCGGGGCAGCGGCAGCGTGGAGTTCCAGAAGGTCAGCTTCGGCTACACCCCGGACCGAATCCTCATCAAAAACCTGAGCCTTTCCATCCGCCCTGGGGAGACGGTGGCCATTGTCGGTCCCACCGGAGCGGGTAAAACCACCCTGGTCAACCTCATTCTCCGGTTCTACGAGGTCAGCGGCGGCCGCATCCTTCTGGATGGGGAGGATATTGCGGGGATGTCCCGGACAGCCCTGCGCTCCCGCATCGGCATGGTGCTCCAGGACACCTGGCTTTTTTCCGGCACCATCCGGGAGAACATCCGCTATGGACGTTTGGACGCCACTGACGCCGAGGTGGAGGAAGCCGCCCGGTCCGCCCGCGCGGATAAATTTATCCGGGCCCTGCCCCAGGGGTACGACACCCAGCTGGGGGAGGACGCCGCCAACATCAGCCAGGGCCAACGGCAGCTTCTCACCATCGCCAGGGCCATTCTTTCGGACCCGGATATTCTCATTCTGGATGAAGCTACCAGCAGCGTGGACACCCGCACCGAGGTCCTTATCCAGAAGGCTATGAACACCCTGATGAAGGGGCGCACCAGCTTTGTCATCGCCCACCGGCTTTCCACCATCCGGGATGCCAGCAAAATCCTGGTGATGCGGGATGGGGATATTATCGAAACAGGCAGTCACCGGGAGCTGATGGCCCAGGGGGGCTTTTATGCCCAACTGTATCAGAGCCAGTTTAAGGGGGAGGCAGAAACGCCTTAATTACACGCTCCTTTCATTTTCCAAATATAAATTATCTGTTTTTAAATTTTTAGGAGCCGCTTTTAAAAAAGCGGCTCCTACTCTATATCTTTATGAATTTTCTGATCAAATCATCAAAATTTCTCTTCGCCCCTTGTCCCTCCACTGCAAATAAGCAATTCGCTTATTTTGCCACGGGCCCCTGCATTGCTATTTATCATGCGTGAAGCATAAATCCGGCTTATTTCCATTCCGGCATATAAATTATCAAAAAAATCGTCCTCGGCGTTTGTGTTCTTCGGGTCCGAATTGCTAGCCACTACATAAACCCCGGCAGCCGCCAGTTTTTTAATAAACAGGGCCAGCTCCGCTTGAGAAGCATCATCAAAATGACTCTCTGTATAGGCGGTAAAACTTGCGGTTAAAGACAGCGGGCGATAGGGCGGGTCAAAGTAGGCAAAGGTGCACTCATCTATAAAACTTTGGGAATCCTTATAATCCGCACACTGAATGATTGCGCCTTTTAGCGCCTTGGATACTCTTCGGAGATTATCCTCATCGCAAATAGCAGGGAACCTATAAGCGCCAATTGGCACATTAAATTCACCCTTTGAATTCACACGGTACAAACCATTGAAGCAGGTTCGGTTAAGAAATATAAACAGCGCCGCTAATTCTAAATTATGTATTCCCAACTTTTTTAGCTTGTTAAAACGGGAGCGTTTTTCATAATAAACAGCTTTCCGTTGTTCCTTATCAAAGGGCAAATACTCTAATTCATACCCTTTTAACAACGAAACAAGCCCGTCTACAGAATCGCGCAAGGTAATATAAACATTTATAAGCTCCGCATTGGAATCGCTAATATATATTTTATCAACATCATAATTACTTAGCACATCAAAAAGAACCGCGCCCCCGCCAACAAATGGTTCCGCATATTTATATATGGCGCCGCCAAGTTCCGAAGGATAACATTTTCTTATTTCCTCCAGAAGCTGCCCTTTGCCCCCTGCCCATTTTAAAAAGGGCTTCACTTTCCGCTCTTTCAGATCCCTAGGGCTTCTTCCGGCATTCGGTTTTACCGCATCTTTTGGAACATGCCACACATGGTTTATCATTTGGGCATTTGGTATGCGGCCTTCTCCGCAGAGAATCGCTACTTGGCGCTGCGATATTCCCCAAAGGCCGGCAGCTTCTTTTGCCGTCATATAATCCATAGCCATCCTCCTGCCCTTCCTTTGCAAAACGCGCAGTGAAAAAACTTCTATATCGCCCCTACAATTCAAAAGCCCCCTGCAAAATAGAGGGAGCCTTTGAATTGTTTCGTTGGATTTCAAAAAATTAGGCAAAGCATGGCGGAATAAGAACCGCCATACAAGCTACAAAAAGATGCTGAACAGGCTCTTAGATGGAAATCTCGTAGGCCACCTTATAGAGGTACTCGTCGATGTCCTTCACCATGTCCAGGGCCTCGTTGATGTCGTAGTCCACAATGCGGTTGTTTTGGATGCCTACCACCCGGTTGCCCTTGCCCTGCTCCAAAAGCTCCACCGCCCGCACACCCATGACGCTGGCGTGGACCCGCTCCTTGGCGGTGGGGGTGCCGCCCCGCTGGACATGGCCCAGGACGGTGAGACGGGTTTCTATACCGGTCTTCTCCTGGATGTAGTTGCAGATTTCCTGGGTGTTCCCCACCCCTTCTGCCACAATGACAATAAAGTGGTGCTTGCCAGTCTTGAGGGTGGCCCGCATCCGGGAGACCACGTCCCGGTCCAGGTCGTGGGGACGCTCCGGAATTAGCGTGGCGATGGCGCCGCAGGAGATACCGGCATAGATGGCGATGTGCCCCGCCCGGCGGCCCATCACCTCCACCACCGAGCATCGCTCGTGGGATTGGGAGGTATCCCGCAGTCGGTCTACGCTTTCCACAACGGTGTTGACAGCGGTATCAAAACCGATGGTATACTCGGTGGATGCGATGTCGTTATCAATGGTGCCGGGAATGCCAATGCAGGGAATGCCGGCGTTGGAGAGGTTCCGGGCCCCCTTAAAGGAGCCGTCGCCGCCGATGACCACCAGGCCGTCAATGCCCATTTTGTGGCACATCTCCACCCCCTTCCGGAGGCCCTCCTCTGTCTTGAACTCCTCGCAACGGGCGGTGTAGAGGACGGTACCGCCCCGATGGATGATCTCGCTGACGCTGCGCAGCTTCATCTCTTCAATCTCGCCGTTAAGAAGGCCCTCATAGCCCCGGCGGATGCCCATCATCCGGTGGCCCTTGTTAATCGCCGCCCGCACCACGGCGCGGACTGCGGCATTCATACCAGGGGCGTCGCCGCCGCTGGTGAGGACGCCGATGGTTTTATACTCACTCATAACTATTCCTCCTGTTTTTTGCATGGATGGAAGATGGATGCGGTTTCTTGCTTTTAATTTTACCCCCATATTCCTGGGAAGTAAAGGAACGTTTTTGACAAAGAAATTGGTCCCTAGTCCAGTTTTTTTACATTCTCGCTACCCAAGGTCACCCCCAGCTCCCGCAAAAGAACCTGGTTGGGGTCACACCAAAGGCTTCGGGGGGCCCGCAGCATCTTGCCGGTGTCCTCCGCCTTGAAATAGACCGGGTAACTTCCATCAAAAATCTGGAGCAGGAGCCGCGCCCGGTCGGTGATGGCATCGTCCATGGAGGGCACCCGGAGGTACACCCCCGCTTTGCTGCTGGGGGCCGGGGTGGAAGCCCCCCGCTGGCCCCGTCCACGGCCCTCGTAGCCGCCGGAAGAGGCCAGGCGCTCCTCCATGGGGCCCGCCGCCCGCTCCGGAAGGGTCATGGCGTCCTCCAAAATCAGCTTTGCGTCCTCCTCTTCCCGCAGGGATACCCGCCCCCGAAGGAACACCGGGCTGCCTGCTATAAGGCGGGCGGCGTGGACAGCGTAGACTCTGGGGAAGACCAGCACCTCCATGGCCCCCGTCATGTCCTCCAGGGTGAGGAAGGCCATGTTCTCCCCCCCC
>WSMP01000003.1:0-8533 GCA_013316495.1 Angelakisella sp. | reverse complement strand
ACCTCCATGGCCCCCGTCATGTCCTCCAGGGTGAGGAAGGCCATGTTCTCCCCCCCCTTGGTGAGCTTCAGCCGCTTGGCGGTAATCATCCCCATGACGAAGACCGACGCGTTGTCGTAGCTTTGGTTCACCTCCGGGTCGGTGAGGCGGATGAGCTTAACCGCGCCGTATTTGGGGTAAAGGGCCTCGTAATGGGACATAGGATGACCGGAGATATAGAGGCCGGTAACCTCTTTCTCCCCCGCCAGCAGGACGGAGGGCTCGTCCTCCTCAACCAGGGGGAGGGATAACTCTTCCTCGTCCGGCTCGTCCCCAAAGAGACTGATTTGGCCGGTGCTCCTCCACCGGTCCCTGGCCGCCAGCACCTCCCCCACCTTGGGGTAGCCCTCCAGCATTTGGCGGCGGTTGGCCCCCAGGCCGTCCAAAGCCCCGCTTTTAATAAGGCTTTCCAGGCTCCGCTTATTCATTTCCCCGCTGTAGGTCCGGCGGTAAAAGTCCAAAAAGCTCGTAAAGGGCCCGTCCTTCTCCCGCTCTGCAATCATCTCCCGAATAACCCCGGCGCCCAGGTTTTTCACCGCCAGCAGGCCAAAGCGAATCCCCTCCGGGGTGGCGGTGAAGCCTTCCCCGCTTTCGTTGATGCGGGGGGGCAGCACCTGAATCCCCAAACGGCCGCACTCCTCGATATACTCGATGACCTTGTTGGTGTTGTCCAGAATACTGGTAAGCAGGGCCGCCATGTACTCCTTGGGATGGTGACATTTCAGGTAGGCGGTTTGGTAGGCCACCAGGGCGTAGGCGGCGGCGTGGGATTTGTTGAAGGCGTAGGCGGCAAAGGTCTCCATCTCCCCAAAAATCTGGTTGGCGGCGGCCTCCTCCACCCCGTTCTTCCGGCACCCCTCCAAAAAGTGGGTGCGCTCCTTCGCCATCACGTCGGCCTTTTTCTTACTCATGGCCCGGCGGACCAAATCGGCCTGGCCGTAGCTGTAGCCCCCCAGCTCCCGGCAAATCTGCATCACCTGCTCCTGGTAGACGATGCAGCCGTAGGTAACCTCCAGAATGGGGCGGAGCTTTTCGGTGAGGTAGGTAACGTGCTCCGGGTGATGGCGGCAGTCAATATACTTGGGGATAGACTCCATGGGGCCGGGGCGGTAGAGGGAGATGACGGCGATAATATCCTCGAAGGAGGAAGGCTGAAGCTGGGTAATAACCCGGCGCATCCCTCCGGATTCCAGCTGGAACACCCCGCTGGTCTCCCCGGCGGAGAGCATCTGGAACACCTTTGGGTCGTCCAGAGGTATCTCCTCGATGGAGAAGCCTGGGTCCTCCCGCCGGAGCATCTTTTCCGTGTCGTCAATGACGGTGAGGTTTCGCAGGCCCAAAAAGTCCATCTTCAAAAGGCCCAGCTCCTCCAGGGTGGTCATGGTGTACTGGGTCACCACAGCTTCATCATTTTTCGCCAGGGGGACATAGCTTTCCACCGTGTCATGGGTGATGACCACCCCGGCGGCATGGGTGCCGGCGTGGCGGGGCATCCCCTCCACCTGCTGGGCCAGCTCCACCAGCTGCCGGATTTTGGGCTCCACCTCCATCAAATCCCGCAGCTCCTTGGAGCCTTCAATGGCCTTTTTCAGGGTGATGTGCAGCTCCATGGGGACCATCTTCGCCGCCTGGTCCACCTGGGGATAGGGAATCCCCAACGCACGGCCCACGTCCCGGATGGCCCCGCGGGCCGCCATGGTGCCAAAGGTGACAATCTGGGCCACATGGTCCGCCCCGTACTTTTGCACCACGTAGTCGATGACCTCCTGGCGGCGGACGCCGCAGAAGTCGATATCAAAGTCCGGCATACTTACCCGCTCCGGGTTTAGGAAGCGCTCGAAGAGGAGGCCAAACCGGATGGGATCGATGCCGGTGATGCCGATGCAGTAGGCGGCGATGGACCCAGCGCCGGAGCCCCGGCCCGGCCCCACCGGGATTCCCACGCTGCGGGCGTAATTGATGAAATCGTAGACGATGAGGTAGTAGTTCACGTACCCCATCTTGTGAATCACCGAAAGCTCGTACTCCAGCCGTTCCCGGACCTCCTGGGGGGCGTTTTCGCCGTAGCGGCGGATAAACCCCTCCCGGCATAGGCGGAAGAAGTAGTCCACGTTGTCTTCGCCATTTGGCGCTTCAAACCGGGGGAGCTTGGTCTTTCCGAACTCAAATTCCACCTGGCAGCGCTTTGCAATCTCCACCGTGTTCTGGATGGCAGAGGGGAGCTTTGGGAAGACCGCCGCCATCTCGTCCCCGGACTTCAGATAAAACTCCTCAGTGGGGAACTCCAGGGCCATCTCCTCGTCCACGGTGTGGCCGGTCTGGATGCAGATAAGGAGGTGCTGGAGCTGGTGGTCCTCCTTTTTTAGGTAGTGGGAATCGTTGGTGGCCACAAGTCCCACCCCCAGCTCCTCCGAGAGCTTCACCAGCTGGGGCAGGATGCGCACCTGGTCCTCGATGCCGTGGTTCTGCACCTCAATGAAGTAGTTCTCCGCCCCGAATTGGTCCCGATACCAGGTGGCAGCCTCCCTTGCCTTCTCGTACTCCCCCGCGGTGAGGGCGCGGGGCACCTCCCCCGCCAGGCAGGCGGAAAGGCAGATAAGCCCTTCGGTGTGGCCGGGAATCAGTTCCCGGTCGATGCGGGGCTTAAAGTAGAACCCCTCGGTGAACCCGCGGGAAACCAGCCAAGCCAGGTTCTGGTAGCCGGTATTGTTTTTACAAAGGAGCACCAGGTGGTAGGGACGCTTGTCTTTTGCGGGGTCCTTATCCCCCCGGCCCCTGGGGGCCACGTAGACCTCGCAGCCAATGATGGGCTTTATCCCCGCTTTTTTGGCGGCCTTGTAAAAGTCGATAGCCCCGTACATCACCCCGTGGTCGGTGATGGCCACCGCCTCCTGTCCCAGCTCCTTGGCCTGGGCCACCAGCTCGTTTATCTTACAGGCCCCGTCCAGCAGGCTGTACTCGGTGTGGACGTGGAGATGGACAAAATCGGTCATGCTGTCACCACTTTCTCTGTTTGTTGGGTCAGGTATCGGGATTATTGCCGGGGGCGGTGTACCGGGGCCCCATATATTCAATGGCATCCTTCGGGGCACCCATCTTCTCGGCTAGCTCCTTCACCGCCTGGGGCAGCTGGGCCCAGCGGTTTACCTCCTCCTGGGAGGCATAGGCGTCATCCAGCCAAACATTGACCGATACCACCTCCGGCGAGCCCACCGCCGTCTGGGTGCGGATGTTCACCCCCGGCCCCAGGTCCAGCTTCGCCGCCTGGGCGGCAAAGTCCTTCTGTGCCGCCACCGGCCAGCGGCCCGGTTTCTTTTCCACCTGGTCCCAGGAGGGACCAGTCCAATCCGCCAGGAACTGGTCCACCTTCTCCTCATGGATAACGCCAATTTCCAGCACTACATCCAGGCTCCCGTCCGCCACCCAGACACTAAAATAGCTGTAGTCCTCCTCGATGGCCTCCAGGGCGGGAAGCAGGGCCTTCCGCAACGGCTCCGCCCGCTGTTCAAAGACATCACTGTAGGTTTTGTCCCCAAAATCCGGGGCGGCAGGGTCCATGGTGGAGGTATCCGGATTTTCCTGGGGCCCCCCTCCCCCCACATCCGGATTCATTCCCTCTGGGGGCTCCGGGGCAGGCACCGGCTCCTTCTCCGGCTGGGAGGATTCCTCCGGCGCAAATGAAGGCTCCGAGGAGGACACCTCCGGCGCAGGCTCCGACACCGAGGAAGGGCTTTCCGGCGCCCTGGAAGTCTCCGGAGCGGGGGCTTGTCCCCCTGCGGCGCAGGCGGTCAGCAGTAGCAGGGACAGCAGAATGGCAAGGCTGCGGTTTATCATTTTGGGCTCCTTTCCTTTGCAAGCTCGGATATTCTTTTTAGCCGGTGGTTCACCCCGGAGCGGGAAAGCCCCAGCCTCGCCCCCAGCTCCCGGAGGGAAGCCTCCGGGTTTTCCAGCCGCAGGGCGGCCAGCTCACGCAGCTCCTCCGGCAGGGCGGTGAGGCCCTGCTTCCCCATCAAAGCCCGGATGTCCCGTATCTGGCTCTCCGCCGCCCCCACCACCTTGTCGATGTTGGCGTTATCGCAGTTGGCGGCACGGTTGGCGGCGTTGCGGCGGTCCTTGAGAATTTTTACATTCATCACCGCAAGGCTCATTAGGGGGCAGCTGATGAAGGTCAGCAGATCCTCAATTTGGCCGCTGTCGTGGGTGTAGATGATGGTCTTCCCCCGGCGCTCCGAGGTCTTGGGCAAAAAGCCCACCTCCCCCAGGATGCCGGTAAGTATGGCCGCCGTCTCCGGCCGGGGCGGGGCAAACTCCAGGTGATACTTCTTTTCCGGGTCGGCAAGGCTGCCGCAGCTGAGAAAGGCCCCGCTGACAAAAGCGGCTGTCCCCTCGTCCCCCCCCAGCAGCTCGTAGGTGATACCCTCCGGGTAAAGCATAGCGTAGTGGTTCAAAAGGCTGCGGCGGTCGGCGGCAGCGTCCACCCGGACCTGGAAGGCCGCCTGTCCCCCCGCCGCTTCCTCCCTGGTGGTGATGGTACCGGCAAGGGGCACCGCCCTGGTGAGGAGGGAGGCGTAGTACCGGGCCACCTCCCGCTGCTGGGTGGCAAGGCTAATGCTCCCCACCCCATAGGTGCGGCCGAAAAGAAGCAGGCCGTAGCCGTGGGGGTTCTTAAAACGGGTGCGCAGGGCCCGGTTTTCCATGATTTCGCCCTTGGCCCTCTGGGTATAGGACATGGGGATTCTCCCCTTTCGTTCAGTTCTCCCCGGTGACCCGGACCTCCGGCTCCAGGATAAAGCCGGTCTTTTCCTTTACGATCCGCTGCACCTCCCCAATAAGGGCCAGGACGTCGGCGCAGGTGGCTCCCCCGGCGTTGATGACAAAACCGGCGTGCTTTTCGCTCACCTGGGCCCCTCCCACCCGGAATCCCTTTAATCCGCACTGGTCGATGAGGGCGGCGGCGTAGGCCCCCTCCGGCCGCTTGAAGGTGCTTCCGGCGCTGGGCCATTCCAGGGGCTGCTTCTCTCTGCGGCGGCGGTAGATTTCCTCCATCCGCGCCCCCACCGCTTCCGGCCCCTCCGAGTCCTTTTCCAGGCAAAAGCAGGCCGAGAGAATAACGCAGTTTTTTCCGGTGAAGAAGCTGTGGCGGTAGCCCATTTCCAGTTTCTCCACCGGGAGGGTATGGCGCTTCCCCCCCTCGTCCAAAAACTCCACCTGGATAAGAACATCCTTCAGCTCCCCGCCGTAGGCGCCGGCGTTCATATAGACGCCGCCCCCCACCTGTCCGGGGATGCCATAGGCAAATTCCAGCCCGGCAAGCCCCGCTTGACGGGCCGCGGCGCATACCGCCATCAGGGAGGCGCCTCCCTGGGCTGTTACCCTCTCCCCCTCCACCGTGATGGCGGAAAGGCCCTCCATGGCGATGGTGAGGCCGGGAATCCCCCGGTCCCCCACCAGGAGATTGGAGCCCTTCCCCAGGATGAAATAGGGAATCCCCTGCGTCCGGCAGGCAGCCAAAAGCCGCTCCAGCTCCGGGATGCTTTTGGGGGAGGCGTAATACTCCGCCGCTCCCCCGATGCGGAAGGTGGTGTGCCGGGATAGCGGCTCCCCCATCTGAAAGGGAACGCCTGTGTCCCCCAGGGCGGTGTTCCAAAGCGATGTCATGGTATTCCCTCCCTCATTCTTCCGGCAGGTCCTGGATGTCGTGCCGGGCGGCCAACCAGTTTCGAAAGCGGCGATAGCTTAGGTTTAGTATCTGCTCCTCCGGAATGCCCGCTTTTTGGGCGATGGCGGCGGCAGGTTCCACCTCCCCGATGGAGGCGCAGAAGTGGGCATCGCTGGAAAGGACCACCGGCACCTTGTACTCCTTGCAGAGGGCGGCGATGCGGCAGCAGTTCTCCTCCGAGCCGGGGCGGCTCTTGGAGGAGGATGCGTTTAGCTCCACCGCCTGGCCCCCCTCCCGGAAGGCCCGAACCGCCGCTTCGTAATCCGACTTAAAGCGGGGGTCCCCCAGGTGGCCGATAATATCCACACGGGGATTTTTTGCCACCCCGCGCCAGGCGGCGGTGCGCTCCTCCGGGGTGGTGCCCTGGGGGAAGGTGACCCGGTGCATGGACGCAATCACCAAATCCAGCTTTTTAAGCCCCGCCTCCGGCACATCCAGGGTACCGGCCTGGTCCATGATGTTGGCCTCGCACCCCTTGATGACCACCACCCCCAAAAGCTCCCTGGGCACCGCCTTGCGGAGATTCTCAAAGTACCAGTCATGGGGGGCTCCCGGCATGGCGGGACCGTGCTCCGTGGTGGCCAAAAAGCGGTGTCCTGCCGCCGCCGCGGCCTGGATATTCTCCAGCAGGGTGCTGTAGGCGTGCTGGCAAAGGAGGGTATGGGTGTGGGTATCTCCCGCAATCTTCATAGCTGCGACGACCTTTCCTATGCAATATCATCCAAAGCCTTTTTGTGTCTTCCACCGGCGAGGACGGCCAGATATTTTCCCATGGAGAGGATATAGGTGATGGTAAACAAAACACTGGCGGCAATCCTTACTCCCCTCTTCCCCCGCTCCGGCACCTGCATCCCAATCAGCAGGCCGATGGAAAACAGGCAGAGCTTCAGGACTGCAAGGTCCTTCCAGCCGCTTTGCCGCAGATATTCGTTGGCGCTGTCAAATAGTGGTTTCATTTTCTTCCCTCCTGCTGTCAATCGGTCAGTAATAAAACTCCTCGTAATCGGTGACGGGGGGATGCTGCACCCTGGGAATGTCCTCCGCCATGCCCAGGCGGGCCAGCAGCTCGTGAGCCGCGTTGTACCCCAGCTTTTTCTGGCGGTTGTTCATGGCGGCTACCTCAATAATCATAGCCAGGTTCCGCCCCGGCTTCACCGGGATGGTGATGGAGGGGATGGAAAGCCCCAGGATGTCAGTGGTCTCCTCCTCCATCCCCATGCGGTCGTAAATCTTGGTCTGGCTCCAAATCTCCAGGTTCATCAACATATCGATGCGCCCGGTGACCTTTACAGCGCCGATGCCGAAGATGCGCCGGACATTGATGATACCGATGCCCCGCAGCTCCAAAAAGTGGCGGATATTGGCGGGGGAAGAACCCACCAGGGTCTTATCCGATACCCGGCGAATCTCCACCGCGTCGTCGGCAATCAGGCGGTGACCCCGCTTTACCAGCTCAATGGCGGCCTCGCTCTTGCCCACGCCGCTGTCCCCCAGGAGAAGAACCCCCTCTCCGTAGACCTCCACCAGCACCCCGTGGCGGGTGATGCGGGGGGCCATCTCCACATTCAGGAAGGCGGTGAGGCTGGCGGAAAAGCTGGTGGTGGTGGCGGGGGTGGTGAACAACGGAACCCCGTATTTTTTCGCCTTCTCCATCGCAATGGGAGAGGGCAGGTTTCCACGGGTCTGAATCACCGCCACCGGCTTTGCGGCCATGAACTGTTCCATCACCTGCTCTTCCTGTTCCGGGGTCAGCTGGGAGAGATAGGCCAGCTCGCTTTTGCCGATAAGCTGCACCCGCTGGTTATCAAAGTAATCAAAGAAGCCTGCCAGCTGAAGGCCCGGACGGTTGATGTCCGCCGAGGAGATTAAAATTTCCTCCTCTTTTGGGGGCATATAGGCCACTTCCAGCTTCATTGCGCTAATCAGTTTGGTCAGGGGCACTGTGAATTGGATACTCATAAACATCCCTCCCTAAAATTATATATCTGATTTGGTTCGATGGTGCAGCAAATGAAAGATTCAGCGCAGCATCAGCTCCACAGCCCCTTGCGCCATACCAATGAGCACCAAAAGGGGGGCCAGCCGGGTGATGAGCTTGCGGACCCAGGGACGGCGGCCGGTAAGGGCGTCTATCTTTTCGGAGCCTACGGCCAGAGCGGCACCAGCCAGGAGATAAAGGAAATATAAGGGCATTGTTATCGCCCCCTTTCATTTGCAAGGTCCATTCTTTTATAGTATAGCATAATGCTGCTTAAAACTCCAGCGGTTCCCTCCTTTTTATTGGGGATATCCAAATACCTGGCCCCCAACCACTGAACAGGCTTGCATTTTGGGGGAAGTTATGCTATCATAGGAAACCAGAAAAACGCAGCGAACAAGGAAAGTAATCCGCATCGCGCTCTGTCCAGAGAGGGGCCGCCGCCGGCTGAAAGCGGCCCCCGCCGGCCAGCGGATGAAGTTCCCTTGGGAGCGGCGCCGCAGAACCGGTTTTCCTCCCAGTAGGCGGCGACGGCGCGGGCCCCGTTACAGGCCCCAAAGTGTCCGTTCTCTTCCCCTGCCGGAAGCAGAGCGGAAAACCGGGTGGTACCACGGAAGTTCGCCTTTCGTCCCAGTTTGGGGCGGAAGGTGTTTTTTTCGCCGGTCCAAAAACAGTCCCACAAATACTTTATGGATAAAAAATTGGAGGTAACAAAAGATGAAAGCTGCATTGGAAGCGATTCGGGCCGCACCCCGCAGGCCCGCAGCCGCTCCCGCATCCACCGGGGGGAGGGGGCA
>WSMP01000046.1 GCA_013316495.1 Angelakisella sp. | reverse complement strand
GGGTCCAGGAGGCGCTTACGCGCGAGCCTGTTACTGAGGCAGATATCCCGCCGGGACAAGCACCCTGGAAAAAATGTCTCAAAGTGGAAAAACCAGGAAAACCGGTAAGATTTGTCCCTGCTTTGCTGGTTTTTCTTGACAATCCGGCCCAGAAAACTTATACTAAAGCTGTATGAGAAATTCGGCCGCCGGCCCCAGGGCAGAAATAGACGGAGTTTTCCGCGCTGCCTTTGGGGAAGGAGGTCACGGAAAGGAGCAATTGTTATGGCAATGTTCAAGAAAAACCGGAATCTGGGCGGCATTATCCAGGTGGGAGATAACGATGAGGACATCATGGACTCTGTCGCCGGGGCGGAGGACTCTATGGGCGGCGAGGCGGTAGCCCCCGTCAAGGAGGACGTCTGGGATACCGATGAGGAGAAGGCTGCCAAGCGGGAGGTGCAGGAGCAGTCCACCGTTATCGGCAAGGCCGCTCTTATCACCGGCGACCTCACCGCGAAGGGCCCCATCACCGTGGCCGGCGTGGTGCAGGGCAACGTGAGCTGCGAAAGCAAGGTCTGCGTCCAGGGTGAGGTTACCGGCAACATCGTTGGCAAGGGCATCCTGGTGACCACCGGCGGCAAGATTCGGGGCAACGTCTCCTCCAGCACCGACCTGGTGCTCCAGGTGGGCTCCGCGGTGGAGGGCGACATGGACGCCGCCGAGATGACCCTGGAGGGGGCCATCACCGGCAACCTGAACTGCGGCGGCAACCTGACTTTGGGCGCCAAGAGCGTCGTCACCGGCGATATTTCCACCAAGGATATCACCACCACCCTGGGCGCGCACATCAATGGCCGGGTGGAGATGAAGAAAGCGTAAAAAGCTGGATAAACGCGCCATGGAACGGCAGGAGCCGGGAAGGGACCCTCCCTTCCGGTTCCGCCGTTTTTTGGGTGCAGGCGGAGAAAAGAGAGGATAAGGAGAGGGAGCGGCATGGAGCTTGTAAAGCAGCTGGCGGGGGAGCTGAGCCTCCGGGAGGACAAGGTGGCGGCGGTGGTGAAGCTCATCGACGAGGGGAACACCATCCCCTTTATCGCCCGGTACCGCAAGGAGGTCACCGGCAGCATGGAGGACACCGCCCTGCGGGAGCTGGAGGACCGGCTAAAATACCTGCGGAACCTGGAGAAGCGCAAGGAGGAGGTGCTCTCCTCCATTGGGGAGCAGGGAAAGCTGACCCCGGAGCTGGCGGAGTCCATCGCCGCCGCCCAGACCCTGGCGGTGGTGGAGGACCTCTACCGCCCCTATAAGCAGAAGCGCCGCACCCGCGCCAGCGTGGCCAGGGAGAAGGGCTTGGAGCCCTTGGCCGCCGCTATCCGGGCCCAGTCCACCCTGGCGGAGCCCCTTATGCTGGCGAAGGACTATCTGGACCCGGAAAAGGGGGTGGAAAGCCCGGAAGCCGCCCTCCAGGGGGCGCTGGACATCCTGGCGGAGGATATCTCCGATGACGCGGATATCCGGGGGGAGCTGCGGCGGCTCATCCAGGCGGAAGGGCTGGTGGTCTCCGCTGCCGCCCAGAAGCAGGGGGAGGCGGAAAGCGGCCCCTACGCCATGTACGCCGATTTTTCGGAGGCGGTGGGGCGCATTGCCTCCCACCGGGTGCTGGCTATCAGCCGGGGGGTGAAGGAGGGGCTGCTGAAGGCGGCCATCCAGCTCCCGGAGGAGCGGGCGGTGGGTCTCATCTGCCGCCGGGTAGTCACCGCCAAAAATCCCTGCGCCCGTGCGGTGGAGGAGGCGGTTCGGGACAGCTGGAAGCGCCTTATCGCCCCCTCCATGGAAAACGAGACCTTTTCCACCCTCTTTGAGGCCGCCAGCGAGCAGGCCATCAAGGTCTTTGGGGAAAACCTCCACCACCTGCTGATGCAGCCCCCGGTGAAGGACCGGGTGGTGCTGGGGCTGGATCCCGGCTACCGCAACGGCTGCAAGCTGGCTGTGGTGGACGGCACAGGCAAGGTGCTGGATACCGCCGTCATCTACCCCACCCAGCCCTACAACCGGGTGGAGGAGGCGAAGCGAAAGCTCACCGCCCTGATTCGGAAGCACAAGGTTACCGTCATCTCCATCGGCAACGGCACCGCCAGCCGGGAATCGGAGGGGCTGGTGGCGGAGCTTATCCGGGAGCTGGGGCCGCAGCACCAGCCCGCCCTCTCCTATATGGTGGTGAGCGAGGCGGGGGCCTCGGTCTATTCCGCCAGCAAGCTGGCCAGCGAGGAGTTCCCCCAGTTTGACGTAAACCTGCGCAGCGCGGTTTCCATCGCCCGGCGGCTCCAGGACCCCCTGGCGGAGCTGGTAAAAATTGACCCCAAGGCCATCGGGGTGGGGCAGTACCAGCACGATATGCCCCCCGCCCGGCTGGAAAGCGCACTGGGGGGCGTGGTGGAAAGCTGCGTCAACTCGGTGGGGGTGGACCTGAACACCGCCAGCGGGCCGCTTTTGGGCCATGTGGCGGGGCTAAGCGCCGCGGTGGCAAAGAACATTGTGGCCTACCGGGAGGAAAACGGCAGCTTCACCGCCCGCAGCCAGCTGCTGAAGGTGCCCAAGCTGGGGAAGAAGACCTACGAGCAGTGCGCTGGATTTCTGCGCATCCTGGGGGCCAAGAACCCCCTGGACGCCACCGCCGTCCACCCGGAAAGCTACGCCGCCGCCAAATCCCTCCTGGAGGAATGCGGCTGGAGCCTTGCAGATGTGGGAACCCCGGCCCTCCGGGAGCTGCCCGCCCAGGCGGAGGGGAAGGGCATCCCCGCCCTGGCCCAGCGGCTGGGGGTGGGGGAGCCCACCATCCGGGATATTATCAGCGAGCTTCTAAAGCCCGGCCGGGACCCGCGGGAGGAGCTGCCCCCGCCCCTGCTACGCACCGACGTGATGGAGCTGAAGGACCTTGCGCCGGAGATGGTCCTCACCGGAACGGTGCGCAACGTCCTGGATTTTGGAGCCTTTGTGGACATCGGTGTCCACGAGGACGGTCTGGTGCACATCAGCCAGCTGGCGGATAAGTTTGTAAAGCACCCCAGCCAGGTGGTGAAGGTGGGGGATGTGGTGAAGGTGAAGGTGCTGGAGGTGGACGCCAAAAGAAAGCGCATCTCCCTCACCATGAAGGGGCTGAACTGATGGGGCCCGGCAGGGCAGAGGGCCTCAGCGGCAGCGGACTGAAGCTCATCGCCATCGTTACCATGTTTTTGGACCACATCGGGGCGGCCATTTTGGAATCCCCAGTGGTGTGGGCCTTTCTGGGCTCCGGGGAGGAGATTGACCCCTTCTTCAACTCCTCGGCTCTGGCTCTCTGCCGGGATGTGGACCTTGTTTTCCGCTTCGCCGGCCGCATCGCATTCCCCATCTTCTGCTTTTTGCTGGTGGAGGGCTTTCTTCACACCCGGAGCCTCCCAAGGTATATGGGCCGGATGGCGGCCTTCGCCCTCCTTTCCGAGATTCCCTACGACCTGGCCTTCGAGGAGGGCTGGTTCGATCCCAAAAGCCAGAACGTCTATTTTACCCTGCTGCTGGGGCTTCTGGCGATGGCGGCGGTGCGGTATCTGCTTCCCAGAAGCGCGCTCCTTGCCCTGGCGGGGGCGGCGGGCTGCGCCGTTCTGGCGCAGCTTTTGCGGGCCGATTACGGGGCCTTCGGGGTGGTGCTTATCCTGCTCCTTTACATCCTCCGGGACCGGGAGCCTGCCCGGACGGTGATAGGCAGCCTGGCCCTCTGCTGGGAGATCACCGCGCCCCTGGCCTTCCTTCCCATCCGCCGGTACAACGGCCAGCGGGGGCGGCTGGGGGGCAAATGGTTTTTCTACGGGTTCTACCCGGCCCACATCCTGCTGCTGTGGGGGTTCCGGGTGATGGTTTTTGGCGGATAGGAGGGCTTTGCTATGGGTGAATTTGCCCGGCGGGTAGGGGTTGTCTGTCGTGCCATCCCTTCCGGCAAGGTAGCCACCTACGGCCAGGTTGCCCTCCTTTGCGGCTTTCCCCGGCGGCCCCGCCAGGTGGGGACGGTGCTGGGGCGGGGCGGCTGTGGGGAGGTTCCAGCCCACCGGGTGGTGAACCGCCAGGGGTTCCTTAGCGGGGCGGCGGCCTTTTTGGCTCCCGGCGGCCAACGGCTGGCCCTGGAGGCCGAAGGGGTGGCGGTGAGCCCAGAAGGGATTGTGGACCTGAAGCAATACGGCTGGCGGCCCTCCGGCGCAGAGCAGGCGGCGCTGGCGGCGGCATGGGAGGACGAGTGAAGATGGATAGCATCCAGCTGCATTGGGAGGAGCGAGGCCATGGAGAGCCGCTGGTGCTCCTCCACGGCAATGGGGAGGACGGCTCCTATTTCCGGCACCAGATGGCCTGTTTTTCCGGTAAATACCGGGTGATGGCGGTGGATACCCGCGGCCATGGCCGGTCCCCAAGGGGGAGCGCCCCTTTCACCATAGGGACCTTTGCGGAGGACCTGCGGGACTTTTTGGACCAGCGGGGGCTGGACCGGGTGCACCTGCTGGGGTTCAGCGACGGGGGGAATATCGCTCTCACCTTTGCCCTGCGGTACCCGGCGCGGCTGCGCAGCCTTATCCTCAACGGGGCCAATCTCTTCCCCGGCGGGGTGAAGCGGCGGGTGCAGCTTCCCATTATCCTGGGGTATCACGCCGCCTCCCTTTTGGCCCGGCTGGACCCCAAGGCCGTCCCCAAGCGGGAGCTGCTGGCCCTGATGGTGGAGCAGCCGGACATCCCCCCCGCCGCCCTGGCTGCCCTCCAGGTGCCCACCTTGGTCATTGCCGGAACACGGGACATGATTGCGGAGAGCCACACACGGCTTATCCACCGGAGCATCCCCGGCAGCCGCCTGGCGCTGGTGGAGGGGGACCATTTTATTGCCGCAAAGCAGAGCGGACTTTTCAACAAAGCGGTGGAGCGGTTTTTGGACAGGCTCCCCCAGGAGGTTTAACAATGTACCAGGAGTTTACATGGCCCCCCAGGAAGGCCCAACTGTATCCCCTGCTGGCGGAGCAGGCAGCGGCCCTGGTGGAGGGGGAGCGGGAGCCCATTGCTAGGATGGCGAACCTTTCCGCCCTGCTTTGGCAGGCCCTGCCGGAGATAAACTGGGCGGGCTTTTACCGCCGGATGGGGGAGGAGCTGGTGCTGGGCCCCTTCCAGGGCAAGCCCGCCTGTGTCCGCATCGGGTGGGGGAAGGGAGTCTGCGGCAGGGCGGCGGCGGAGAAAAAGCCCCAGGTAGTCCCCGACGTCCACGCCTTTCCGGGGCATATCCCCTGCGACGGGGCCTCCCGGTCGGAGCTGGTGATTCCCTTCCTCGCCCCCGGCGGGGAGGTGGCGGGGGTGCTGGACCTGGACAGCCCCCTTCCCGGCCGGTTCACCGAAGAGGACCTTGCGGGGCTGCTGCCCATCGCCCGGTTGCTGGAGGAGGCTTGCCTATGAAACAGACGCGAAATTATCCCAAAGCGGTGCTCACCCCCAAGGGGGAGCGCGCCGTCCAAAGCGGGCATCCCTGGGTTTACGGCACCGAGGTGCTGCCCCAAAGCGACCCCCTCCCCGACGGAGGGCTGGCAGACGTGGTGAGCCAGGGCGGAAAGTACCTGGGCACCGGCTTTGTCTGCCTTAAAAGCAAGATACGGGTGCGGATCATCTCCAAAAACGCCAACGACACCTTCGACGAAGCCTTTTGGGAGCGGCGGCTGCGCCACGCGGTGGATTACCGCCGGACGGTGATGGGGGAGCAGTTTTGCTGCTGCCGCCTGATTTTTGGGGAGGCGGATTTTTTTCCGGGGCTGACAGTGGACCGCTTTGGAGACATCCTGGTGACCCAAACCCTTTCCAGGGGGATGGAGGGGATGAAATCCCTCCTCTTCCCGCTGCTGCATCGCATCCTCACCCAAGAGGGGGAGAACATCCGGGGCGTCTACGAGCGCAACGATGTGGCGATTCGGGAGCTGGAGGGCCTCCAGGAGGGGAAGGGCTTTTTTCCCATCCCCGGCCTGCCAACCCCGGAGAGTACCCGCACTGTCATCACCGAAAACGGCATCCGCTACCAGGTGGATTTTGAAAACGGCCAGAAGACCGGCTTCTTCCTGGACCAGAAGTGGAACCGCCAGGCGGCTGCCCGGCTGGCCAGGGGGCGGCGGGTGCTGGACTGCTTCACCCACACCGGTTCCTTCGCCCTGAACTGCGCCAAGGGGGGCGCGGCGGCGGTGACGGCGGTGGATATCTCCCAGGCAGCGGTGGAGCTGGTGGGGGAAAACGCCGCCCTCAACGGCCTTTCCCAGGTGGTCACCCCTTTGGCTGCCAATATCTTCGACCTGCTGCCGGAGCTGGAGAGCCGGCCGGGGAAGGCCCCCTATGACTACATCATCCTGGACCCTCCCGCCTTCACCAAATCCCGCAAAACGGTGCAGTCCGCCATGCGGGGGTACAAGGAGCTGAACTACCGCGCCATGAAGCTGCTGCCAAGGGGCGGGTATCTGGCTACCTGCTCCTGCTCCCACTTTGCCACACCGGAGCTTTTTGAGGGGATGCTCCGCTGTGCTGCGCGGGACGCCGCTGTGGAGCTGCGTCAAATCGAGGCCCGGCAGCAATCCCCCGACCACCCCATCCTTTGGAACGTGCCGGAGACGAATTACCTGAAGTTTTACCTCTTCCAGGTGGTGTAAAAAAGCACTTTTTGCATACCCTGCTTTCCCATAAAAGAGGCAGGGGAGATTTCCATAATCCCATCGCCACAACACCCTTCCCAAGGAGGAACCCGATTTGATTGATTACGACGCGCTTCTCAATACCGCCTCCACCATGGGGCTGCGGATGCTGGAAAGCGGGGCGGAGGCCTACCGGGTGGAGGATTCCCTCCAGCGGCTCTGCCGGGCCTACGGGGCGGACAGCTGCGAGATTTTCGCCATCCCCAGCCTGCTCATCGTCTCCCTCTGCGACCCGGAGGGACACTCCCACACGCGGGTGCGGCGGCTCTACCGCCGGGGGACCAACCTTTGGCAGGTGGACCAGCTGAACAGCCTCTGCCGCGCCGTCTGCCAGGGAACGCCCCCCTTCCCGGAGGTGGACGGCAGCCTCGCCCGGCTGGCGGAGGCCAAGGGGTATTCCCCTCTGCTTCAGCTGGCGGGCTTTGCCTTTGTGGCCGCCTTCTTCACCCTGCTCTTTAAAGGGACCGCCGCCGATGCGCTTTGCTCCCTGGTGGCGGGGGCGGTGATCTTCTTTGCCAAATACCCCATGGAGCGGCACCGGGCCAACAGCTTTTTTGTCAACGGGGCGTGCAGCTTTCTGGCCGCTTTGACGGCCATTGCCGGGGTGCGTCTGGGGGTGGGGCAGAACCTGGATAAAATCATCATCGGGGCCTTTATGGGACTGGTGCCGGGGGTGGCTATCACCAACTTTATGCGGGATGTACTGGAGGGGGACCTTTTCGCCGGTATCACCAAGCTCACCGAATCCCTCCTCACCGCCACCGCCCTGGCCTTGGGGGCCGGTATCGCCCTCTCTCTTCTGGGAGGTGCGGCATGATGGAAATTTTCACCGGCCTGCTTCTGCCTTGCTTTTACGCGGTGATGGCCTGTGTGGCCTTTTGCCTGGTCCTCAACCACCACGGAAAGCTGATGGTGGTATCCTCCCTGGGGGGCGGCGTGGGGTGGGCGGCCTGCCTGCTTTGCGCCTTTACCGGCAGCGACATCGTCCAGTATTTTGCCGGGGCGGTGGCGGTGGCGGCCTATGCCGAGGTGATGGCCCGGCTGATGAAGGCCCCGGCTACCGGCTTTTTGGTGGTGGGCATCCTCCCCTTTGTACCCGGCGGGGGCATCTACTACACCATGGAATACTGTCTCAGCGGGGATACGGAGCTTTTCCTCACCACCGGCATCCACACCTTCGGCGTCGCCGGGGCGGTGGCGGTGGGCATCCTGCTGGTCTCCTCCATCACCCGCCTGCTTCGGGAGGGGCGAGCCCCGAAGAACCGCCATTTGGGCGGGGAAAAATAATCGGTGCAGACGGAAGAAGGGCGGATTCCCCTTGACAAGCCGGTATAGAATGGTGGATACTATAACCTAGCAAAATATGCCTGTCCCCAAAAGGGGCAGGAGGTCACGGAGGAACGACATGGCGGCAAAAGCCAAAAGCAGAACTTATGATAACGAAAGCATTTCTTCCCTGAAAGGGGCGGACCGGGTCCGAAAGCGGCCAGGGGTCATCTTCGGCTCGGACGGCATCGAAGGGTGCCAGCATTCCGCCTTCGAGATTTTATCCAACGCCATCGACGAGGCCCGCTCCGGCTACGGGAAAAAAATTGTCCTCACCAAGTACGCCGATGGCTCCATCGAGGTCCAGGACTTCGGCCGGGGCTGCCCGGTGGACTACAACCCCAAGGAGGAGCGCTATAACTGGGAGCTGGTCTTCTGCGAGCTCTACGCCGGGGGCAAGTATGACGCCGAGGGGGATTACGAATACTCCCTGGGCCTTAACGGCCTGGGTTCCTGCGCCACCCAGTACGCCTCTGAATACATGGACGTGCAGATTCTCCGGGACGGCTTCCAGTATGACCTCCACTTTGAAAAGGGGGAGAACATCGGGGGGCTGCAAAAGGCCCCCGCCTCCGGCAAAAAGACCGGCACCCGCATCCGCTGGAAGCCGGACCTGGAGGTGTTCACCGATATCGACATCCCCGCGGCCTACTTCCAGGATGTCCTGAAGCGCCAGGCGGTGGTGAACCCCGGCATCCAGTTTCTGCTCCGGGTCCAGGAGGGGAAGGGCTTTGCGGAGACCACCTATTATTACGAAAACGGCATCCGGGACTATGTGGAGGAGTTGGCCGGAGGACAGACCCTGACCCCGGTGCAGTTCTGGACGGCGGAGCGCACCGGCCGGGACCGGGCGGACAAGCCGGACTACCGGGTGAAGCTGGGGGTGGCCCTCTGCTTTTCCAACAAGCTCTCCCTGACAGAATACTACCACAATTCCAGCCACCTGGAGCACGGCGGCAGCCCGGAAAAGGCGGTGAAAGCCGCCCTGGTCTACCAGATCGACGCCTGGCTAAAGGCGGCGGGGAAGTACCTGAAAAACGAGGGGAAAATCAGCTACCAGGACGTGGAGGACTGCCTGGTGCTGGTTTCCTCCAGCTTCTCCACCCAAACCAGCTACGAAAACCAGACCAAAAAATCCATCACCAACAAGTTCATCCAGGAGTGCATGACCGAGTTTTTAAAGCACCAGCTGGAGGTTTACTTCATCGAAAACCCGGACGACGCCGCCCGCATTGCCGAACAGGTGCTCATCAACAAGCGGAGCCGGGAGAACGCCGAAAAAACCCGCCTGAACCTGAAGAAAAAGCTGGCCGGTACCCTGGATATGTCCAACCGGGTCCAGAAGTTCGTGGACTGCCGCAGCCGGGACACCAGCCGCCGGGAGCTGTACATCGTGGAGGGAGACTCGGCCCTGGGCTCCTGCAAGCTGGGGCGGGACAGCGAGTTCCAGGCCATCATGCCGGTGCGGGGCAAGATTTTAAACTGCCTGAAGGCGGATTACAACCGCATCTTTAAAAGCGATATCATCGTGGACGTGATGAAGGTGCTGGGCTGCGGGGTGGAGGTGGAGAGCCGCTCCAACAAGGACCTCAACTCCTTCGATCTTTCCGGCCTGCGGTGGAACAAGGTGGTCATCTGCACCGATGCCGACGTGGACGGCTTCCAGATCCGCACCCTCATCCTCACCATGCTCTACCGCCTCACCCCCACCCTCATCCGGGAAGGGTATGTCTACATCGCCGAATCCCCCCTCTATGAAATCACCACCAGGGACGACACCTACTTTGCCTACTCCGACGCCGAAAAGACACGGCTCTGCAAGGAACTGGAGGGGCAGAAGTACAGCCTCCAGCGCTCCAAGGGGCTGGGTGAAAACGAGCCGGACATGATGTGGCTTACCACCATGAACCCGGAGACCCGGCGGCTCATCAAGGTGATGCCCGACGACGTGGAGGAGACCGCCCGGATGTTTGACCTGCTGCTGGGGGATAACCTTAGCGGCCGGAAGGAGTACATCGCCGAGTTTGGCAGCCAGTATTTGGAGATGGCGGATATTTCGTAAGAAACGGAGGCCAGCCATGAACCTGCTTTTTCTCCACGGCCTGGGCCAGGGGCCTGACAGCTGGAACAAGGTGGTTGATGCCCTGGGCCCGGATGCGAACACCGCCTGCCCGGACCTCTTTGGCCTGTGCAAAGGGGGACTGGATTACCCAAATCTCTACGCCGCCTTGGAGGGCTGGATGGAACCCCTCCCAGAACCAGCCGTCCTTTGCGGCCTTTCTCTGGGGGCGGTGCTGGCCCTGGACTATGCCATCCGCCGCCCGGAGAAGATAGCGGGGCTGGTGCTCATTGCCCCCCAGTATAAAATGCCCCGGACGCTGCTGCGGCTGCAAAATTTCCTTTTCCGCCTGATGCCGGAAGGAGCCTTTGCCGGGGCCGGGATGGGGAAGGGAGACACCATCCGCCTCACCACCTCCATGATGGAGCTGGATTTCCGCCGGGAGCTGGGCCAAGTGGTCTGTCCTGTGCTGGTCCTGACAGGGGAAAAGGACGCCGCCAACCGCAAGGCCGCCAGGGAGCTGGCAGGGCTGCTCCCTGGCGCCAAAGTCCGGGAGATATCAGGGGCGGGGCACGAGGTGAATAGAGACGCGCCAGGGGAGCTGGCGGCGGCTATCCGGGAGTTTTGCACGGATACTATGGATAGCGGCAAATGAAGAAGAATCCACAGGAAATAGGGGGGCTTTTGTGAACCAGAAAACCAAGACCGCCGAGATTCTCTGCGTTGGCACCGAACTGCTGATGGGCAACACCGTCAACACCAACGCCACCGCCATCGCCCGTGGGCTGGCGGAGGTGGGGCTGAACCTCTAC
>WSMP01000002.1:24860-33105 GCA_013316495.1 Angelakisella sp. | reverse complement strand
GTCTCCGCCGGGGGCGGGTCGGGATTCACAGGGACATCTCCCCCGCCCCCCTCTGGTGGAGGCGCTGCCACCACGGTGACAGTACAGGTGGCGGTGTGGCCTCCATCCGCTGTGGTGATGGTGATGGTGGCGGTCCCCTCCCCCACTGGGGTGACAGTGCCACCGACGACAGTGGCGGCAGCCTCGTTATTACTGCTCCAGGTGAGCGCTTGGTTGGCGGCATCTGCCGGGGTAATGGTGGCAATCAGCGTCACCGGGGAATCGCCCACCACCATGGAAAGGCTGCTTTGGTTCAGTGTAACGCCGGTCACCGGGGTGGGAGGCGGGGCCTCTGCCTCCACTGTGATGGTGCAGGTGGCGGACAACTCTCCCGCCGAGGCGGTGATGGTAGCGGTGCCTGGCGCCACCGCGGTGACCACGCCGCTGGCATCCACTTTGGCAATGCTGCTGTCACTGGTGCTCCAGGAAAGATTTTTGTTGGTGGCGTTTTCCGGGGTGACCGTGGCCTGAAGGGCAACCGTTTCCCCTACCTTGAGGGTGTGGGCAGTCTTATCCAGGGTGACGCCCGTTACCGGAACCACCGCCGGGGGCTTGTCGTTTACCGTCACCTGGCAGACGGCGGTCTTGCCCCCGTCTTCGGTGGTGGCGGTGATGGTGGCGGTGCCTTTCTTCACTGCGGTGACCTTTCCGGCGCCATCCACTGTGGCTACCGATGTATCGCTGCTGGTCCACTTTACATTTTTGTTGGTGGCATTCTCCGGGGCAACGGCGGCGGAGAGAACCTCGCTGGCCCCCACCTCCAGGGTGAGGTCCGGCCTGTTCAGGGACACGCCGCTTACAGGGATGGTGGCGGCGGTAACGGTTACCTGGCAGGCGGCGGTCTTGCCCCCGTCCACTGTGGTGACGGTGATGGTGGTGGTCCCAGGGGCGATGGCGGTGACCTTTCCGGCGCCGTCCACCGTGGCAATCTTCGGGTCGCCGGTAGTCCAGGTGACAGCCTTGTTAGGGGCAGTCTCCGGGGCGACAGCAGCGGCAAGGGTTTCGCTGGCCCCCACCGCCAGGGAGAGGGTGGTTTTGTTCAGGGTAACGCCGGTAACGGCGCTGGTAACCGTCACCTGGCAGGCGGCGGTCTTGCCTCCGTCCTCGGTGGTGGCGGTGATGGTGGCGGTGCCAGGGGCGATGGCGGTGACCTTTCCAGTAGCATCCACCGTGGCAATCTTCTCGTCGCTGGTGCTCCATTTCACCGTCTTGTTGGTGGCATTCTCCGGAGCCACAGTGGCAGTAAGTGTCTCGCTGGCTCCCGCTGCCAGAGCCAATTCAGTCTTATTCAGGGTAACGCCGGTAACCGGAATTTGGGACACAGCCCCCACCGATTCGGTGCCGTTCTGGTAGCCGGTGACCCGGATGGAGGAGAAGTAATTGGCGATGGCCTGGGCCAGATTTTGGGCCATCTCCTGCTGGGTGGCGGAATCCAACAGCTGCTTATATTCGCTGTTGTTGCTCATAAAGCCGCATTCCGCCAGGGTGGAGGTGTAGTGGCTGGTGCGGGTGACATAATAGAGGCCGTACTTGCTGCCCCGGTTGGAATTGCCCATGGCGGAATACAGGGCGCTGTTTACATAATCGGTAAAGGGCTTCGAGAAGGAATAGAAGTAATAGGCCTCGTTCCCCTTGGCGGAGGTGCTGGCGGCGGAGTTGCAGTGGATGCTGAGGAAGAGCTGGGCGTTTTGCTTTTCCGCCAGGGAAACGCGGGTGGCCAGCTCCACCTTGCTGGAACCGGTGGTATCAATGAGATAAACGTTGGCGCCGTAGCTGTTCTTCAAAACATTGTACAGACGCTTTGCAATTTGGAGGTTCACCACCTTTTCCGGGTAGGCGGCCAGGTTTCCCGCCGCGCCGCTGTCCGGGCCGCTGTGGCCGGGATCGATGACGATGCGGGCAGTTTCCATGGTGGGGACGTTGTGGAAGCGCAGGGTAAGGATATTGCCGCTGTAGGAGGCCCGGTAGCCTATCATGCCATTGTTTTTGCGGAAGGCCAGGGTCAGCTTTTGGCCGCTCCAGGTAGCGGAGGAGAAAAGCGGGTTTTTGGTGAGGTTCGGCATATTGCCGCACACCGTCTTGGTGTAGGCAAAGTCGAAGCTCATGCCGCTGGAGGAATAGGAGGCGTCGTAGCTTACCGGCTGGGTCATGGTGAGGATGACATCGGTGTAGGAGGAGGTGCTGGTGACGGTCATCCCCTGGATGACGTTATCCTCCGCCTTCTGGGAGGTGGAGGTAATATCCTTGGAATAGACCCGCTGGCCGGATTCCAGGAGGTAGTAGCGGAAGGTGCTGTTCCCCTCCCGGTAGACAATCTCATCCCCCAGGGTATAGTCCAGCGCCCCGGCGGGAAGGGGGAAGCAGTAGGGGCTGGAGATGTCGTTCATGGTGTCGCTGGGGAAGGTCTCCGCCTGGCTGGCCTTTACTACCACCGCCTTGCCGGAGCCGATGACCGCCTTCTTATTCACCGTCACCGTGGCCCCGGTGGCAGTGTCGGTAAAGCCTTCGTAGGAGCCGCTGAAGGTGATGGTCCCCAGCTTCTGGGCCGAGGAGGTGGCCTCCGGCGCAGTGAAATCCCCGGAATACTGGACGTAGGAGGAGGTCTTATCGGTGTTATCCCCTTCCGCCTTGGTTTCCACCAGGGTGATAGAGCTGCCCCCCAGGGAGGCGGTGACGGTGGAACCGGCGTAGGCGTTTACCGAAACGGTAATCTTCATGCCGCCGTCAATGTTGATGCTGCCGGTGGGGGCCACGCTGTCCTTATCCAGCACCTTCACCTGCCGGGTGATGTTGTAGGTGACGGTCTTCCCCTTGTGGGCAAAGACAAAGGTATTAAGCCCCGCCGCCAGCTCCTGGGAGACGGAGAAATAGCCATTTTGGTCGGTGGTAATCTCCTTGTCGTTCAGTGTCACCTTATTGGTGGGGTCGCTGGCCCCCTGGAACATGACGGTGGCCTCGTTGGTGGTGTAGGTGGTCTGCTCCGGCTTGGTGAGCTTCAGCTCGGTAAGGATAAACTGGGCGCTGGTCTGGTCGTTTAAGTATTTGAGGATGTTATCGGTGGCGCCCCCCGGATTGGCCAGCAGCGCCGCCAGGGAGTTAAAGACGCTGCCGCTGTAGCCCTCCACCTTGTGGGCGTTGTCCAGCTGGCGCACCATCTCGGTGTTGCTGCTCCAGCCGGTGTGGTTGGTGCCCATCCGGTCCGCGGAGTGAATCACATACATGGAGGTGCCGCAGCTTTGAGCCAGCTTCCCCCACCAGGCGGTGACGGTATCAAAGGGGATGGCCCCATCGCTG
This sequence comes from Angelakisella sp., assembly GCA_013316495.1. Taxonomy (GTDB): domain Bacteria; phylum Bacillota; class Clostridia; order Oscillospirales; family Ruminococcaceae; genus Angelakisella. The sequence goes on along the minus strand of WSMP01000002.1, from coordinate 29,772 downwards.
GTGGAGCCGGAGGCCCTGACACCTACAAAATCAAACTTTCCCTCCTCCAGCATCCCCTTGACGTCGGTATTGCCGTTTGCCAGCACCGTCCAGGAGGCGGAGGTGTTGGAGCCCGCCTCGTTTTGGGACTTATTTTCCCACACCGCGTCGGTGAGGATACCCACCTGCATCCCAGGGGCATTTTCCTCCACCGTGCTCAGAACCGTCTCCAGGGCGGTGCGGGAAAGGGAACGCATATAGCTCTGGTAGCCGATGCCGCCCCCTTGGCTGAGGTAAGCCCCATAGGAGGAGGTGGTCTCTTCATTATAATACTGGTCCAGGAAAAGGCCGTCCGGATGGTAGTTCCGGACAAACTCCCCCACCTCCTCCCGGATGAAGTCCAGGGTGGCAGCATCCATACCGGTGGCCCGGCCCATAGATTCCCCATCCCCCACGTACATGGTGTTGTAGATGCAGTAGACATACAGCCCCTGGGCCCGCGCCTGGGAGATGGCGTAGGTCAGAGGGTCAAAGAAGGTGGTGAGGGCCGGGAGATTTTTGCTGTTGTAGATGACCCCCTGCTGCCCCGCCGTCTGGAGGATTACGGTGTTGAGCTTCATGGAGACAGCATGTCCGATGGCGGCGTCTATCTCCGCCTTCACCTTCTCCTCCGAGCTATCCCCGGTAAGAAAATCCTGCCCCGGAATCAGATAGAGTCCCCGCATCTCATCCGGCTTATTGTAGGTGTAGATCACCGGCTCCTCCCCATCGGGATCAGCCGGGGGGTCGATAAAGCCGGAGTTATCCGGGTCCTCCGCCGGAGGCGGGGTGGCATCCTCCCCCGGCCCCTCCGGCTCCTGGGGGGCAGGCGTGCTTTGGCTGGTAGAACTGGCAGCAAAAAGAGGGGGATACTCCATATCCCCCAGGAAAAGCGCCACGGCCCCGGTGACGGCGATGATGCCTGCAAAGAGGCTCCCCATCAGCGTCACCAGCTTGCCATTGTTGTTCAGCAGATCCCGCACAATGCTTCCTCCCGATGTCCCTGCTCTTTTAGATAGACCGGATATCCGGCCTACAAAATATCCTTCAAGTTGGCAATCTCTTTTTTCACCGCCCCGGACACGCCGCCGGCGGGGTTAAAAAGGGAATCGTACCGGTAAAGGGCGAAGCCCCCGTACCTGGAAAGGGTGCGGGCGTATTCCACCTGCCGGGCCATAATATCGGTGTTCTGGACCCATTCGCTCCCGCCCTGCTGGGCGTCTCCGATTTTATAGGCGGCAAGGCCCACATAGAGCTTCACCCCGCTTTGGGTGATCATGTCGTTAAACTCCTTGGTGGTGCTCTTGTAGGGCTTCACCGAGTTGTTGAAGCCAAAATACACCTGGGGACAGATATAATCCACATAGCCGGGGGTGGTGAGCCATTTTTCCACATCGCAGTACAGGGCGTTGTAGTTGTTCTGGCTGTTCCCCGCCGGGCTGATGCCAAAGACCGTGCCGGTGCCCACGGCGTTATAGACCGCCTTTACCAGGATATCCACCTGCTCCCGCCGCCAGGCGGCCAAGCTCTTGGAGGAGCCGGAGGCCTGGTAGGTGGCCTGGTCGAAGGAGGCGGAGGCGTTGGGGGGATAAAAGTAGTCGTCAAAGTGGATGCCATCCACATCGTAGTTCGCCACAATTTCCCGGACGCCGTCCAGGATAAGCTGGCGGGCGGCGGCGCTGCCGGGATTGTAGTAGATGCCCCCGTCGTACCGCAGGGCATCCCCGGTGTCCAGCATCTGCCGGGCCGGGTTATCGCTGGAAAGGGCCTTGTTGGAGGTGCGCACCCGGTAGGGGTTCAGCCAGGCTTCAATGCGCAGGCCCCGGCTGTGGGCCGCCTGAATCATGATTTCCAGCGCGTCGTAGGGCTGGCTGCCAATCTCCCCCTCTGTGCCGGTGAAAAGATAGCTGGAGGGGAAGTAATCGGAGTAGTAGAGGGCATCCCCAAAGGGGCGCACCTGGGCATAGACGGTGTTGAGGCCCAAATTCTTGATGTTGTCCATCACCACCCCGATGCTGGCGGTAAAGGCGCTTTCACTCTTGCCGCTGAGCAGCGGACCCAAATCCAGGTAGGAGAGCCAGATGCCCCGGACCTCGTCCCCACTGGAGGGAACCACCGGATCTTCCTCCTCCAGCTCCTCCTCATCCTCCTGGCTGGCTGGGTCCTCCGGAACACTGGAGGCGGAGGAGGAAGGGGAAGCGGGCGGGCGGCTGCTGGAAGAGGTGCTGCTGGGCGCCGGGGCCACGCTGGAAGAAGAGGATGGCGGGAGCGCGGCAGAGCTGGAGGAACTGGAGGGGTAGCTGATGCTGCTGCTGGCATAGGAGGGGGTGCTGGAGCTGGGAATGGGGGCGTAAGAAGGCCCCTCCTCCGGCACGGCGGGGGGATTTTCCGGCACCGCCGGTTCCCGGTCCGCCTCGCTGCTGGAAAAGTGGATGGCTCCTCCCCCGCTCACCACCTCCTGGGGGCGGCTGGAGGGCTTGTTTGTAGCGCAGGCCCCCAGCGAAAGCAGAAGGGAGAGGGCAATCAGAAGACAGATAGCTTTTTTCACACAAAAACTCCCTTCCATCCCAGGCTATGGCGTATTGTTTCCGACAAAATACCAATTTACATTTTACCTTTTTCTCCGCCTTTGGTCAATAGATATGTGGGGTTCTTTTGCGGTTTTCCTGCATTCCCCGGCAAAAATAATGTCCCTTCTCCCTCCATCCTAATCCGCAGCAGGCAGGTCATCCCTGCCTCCAGGGCATCGAAGCGGCGGCCATAGGCGGAAAGCTCCTTCACCATCACCCTGTAACCGGATTCGGTGAGGAGCGTATCCCCCAGGCGGACAGGCGCGCAGAGCCTGCCGGAGAGCAGCAGCTCGTCCTCCCCTGGGACCAAGCCATAGCGCTGGCAGTAACCGGCCAGCTCTCGGCTTTCCGGCGGCGGTTCTTCACCCTTCCGCCAATACTGATAGACGGTAAAAACGACCCTATCCATTTTTCTTTCCCCTTTACGCCTGGCGTCTTAGGCTTCTTTGTGCTATACTTGATATATCCCACTCCCCAAAGGAGGCCTCCCTTATGTTTTTCATCATGGGCACCGACGGAAAGGTCCAGCAGGCGGGGATGGCCGAGGTCACCTGCCCCCAGTGCGGGCGCCGGGGGACCTTTGTCCTCTGCAAGTGCTTTGAGTATGTCCACCTGTTCTTCATCCCTGTTTTTCGCTACCACGTGCGGTATATCGCCACCTGTCCCGGCTGCGCCAGCGCCTACCAGGTGGAGCAGGAGGCCGGCAAGGCGGTGGAGAAGGGGCGGCTTACCGCTCTCCCCGCCTCCGCCCTCACCCTGCTGCGGGGCGGTAACGGCAGCGGAACCTGTCCCCGGTGCGGGGCGGCGAACCCCCAGGGGAGCCTCTTCTGCAACCAGTGCGGCGGACGGCTGTAAACACCCCTATCCCCTGTCAATAAAAAGGCAGCCGCTCCCCACAGAAGCGGCTGTTTTTTTATGGCAGGAGTTCCTTCTCCATCGTCTGAAAGACGCTGTATCCCTTTCCCCCACCGGCATCCAGTTGACGCAGAAATTTTCCCGCACCAGCAGCCTTACTCTTCATCTTCATCCTCTTCCTCCGCCGGAGGCGGGGTGCTGATGCGGTCGGCGAGCATGGTGCGGCTGGTGACGTTGAGGCATTTATTCTGGTCCGGGGCAACACCCACATTCTCCGCTGTGGGCTTCCCCCCCTGGAGCAGCACCTTGGCCAGCCGGCCCACCGCCTCGCCGGTGTCCCCGCCGTTGATGCCAGTGGCAAACATGGCGGTCCCCTCCTCCACCATCCGCTGGGCGGTCTCGTCGGCCACTGTCACAAAGATGCAGCTTTTTTCAAACCGGTCGGTGGGAAACTCCTCCTTGTGGAGGTACTCGGAAATCTGCCGGGCGAAGCTGCTGCTATCGCAGATAAAAATTTCCCCCCCGGCGTAGAAGGCCTTGTCCACCTCGGTCTTCACGTCAAAGCCAAAGGCGCTGGTGATACTGGCGCGCCCCAGCTTCACCTCCATACCGGCGGCGGTGAGGTAGCCCTCCAACGTCTCCTGGTTTTCGCTCTCCTCGTACTCCTCCTTGGCGAAGACGTTGTAAACCAACCGGTCATCGTCCTTCAGCTCCATCGCCCGCTGGTTGTTCTTCCACCCTAGGATGACAGCGTCCGCCAGCTCCCGCAGTGTGTTCCCCTCCGAGGTGCCCACATAGTACACATTTTCCATTCGTGCCATCTGTTCCGCCGGGGGCTGCTCCCCGGTAAAAATCAGGCTGATTTCATTCTCCAGGGCCAGGTCGATGTATTTCTCTGCCAGCTTCCCATCAAACAGCTCCACAACAATGAGCTTGTACTCCTTTTCCACCATCTTTTGGAACATGGCAGACTGGCTTCTGGAGGTATCGGCGGTGGAAAGGGCGTGGACGGCGTAGCCCTCCCCCAGCTCCTCCACCAGGGAGTTTTTAAAGTACATATCGTCCATGCTGCTCATATTCACCTGGAGGAGGCCCACCGGAATTTCCGGGACTTCATCCTCCTCGGCGGCCTTCACCACCATTGCCTGGGTTGCTCTTGTCTCCGCTGCGGAGCCGGTTTCCACCGCTGCGAACCTCCCCAGCATGCTGAAAATCACCACTGCCGCAAGGGCGTATATCACAAAATGCTTCATTTTTTGGTTTTTTCCTCCTTTGTATTGCAAAAGGACCTTTTACTACAGCCTTTATGATACCACAAGAGCGCGGGAAATTCAATGACCGGAATGTAAACATTCCCCTGCCCACAGGCCCCCACGCTCCTGGCACCCAAAATTCCCTGCAAAGGAAAAGCCCCCCTCGTTGAGGGGGGCGGGGGTAGGGTCTGACAGCGGCGGCACGCCAACAATGGC